>JAYUPZ010000120.1:0-2200 GCA_043759805.1 Myxococcales bacterium
CCGCCACGGCGGCCGCTTCCTCCGGGTTGTTGCGCAGCACATCCTCAATGTCTGGCCGGAGCAACGTTGAAAGGCGCATGGGTCTACATTACACGACAGTTTCGGGATTCAAATTAGCTGTCGTCGTGAATCCGGTACGAAATCTCGATGGTGGAAATCGGTCAGATGTTGTTAACATGCCGCCACAATGGAAGCCGCATTCACCCTCGAGCAGCTGCAGTGGGCTGTCCAAGGCGCCGGGGTCGGGGTTTGGCAATGGGAAATAGTCAGCGACAGGGTTAGCTGGTCGCCTGAAATGGGTCTCCTTTTTGAAGTGGCCGAGTCGGATTTCCCCAAAAACGTCGCTGAATTTTCTGTCCTGTTGCACCCGGAAGATCGGGAGCGCGTTCAAAACGCCATCACGGCTGCTGTCGCATCGCGTGCACAAGCCTTTGTCATCGAACATCGCATTCTGAAGCCAAACGGTTCCGTCTGTTGGATCGGCGGTAAGGGTCGTGTGGAGATCGATGAACAAGGCACCCCGCTTCGCATCGCGGGCACCGCGATGGACATATCCCACCAAAAGGCTCTGGAGATGCAGGCCGCCCAGTTTCGGATTTTTACTGAACTTGCCTCGGACTACATCTATGTCGTCGACGTCCAGGCAGGTACGCCGCTTACGCCCTCGATCGTCGCTGGATCATTCGAGCGGGCCACCGGATACACACCCGAGCAAGTTGCAAACAAGGGCGGGTGGATGAGCATCATTCATCCGGAGGATCTTCCGACCCTCGGGCCAGTTTTTGCGGGCGTTGCGGCTGGCAAGCCCATGGTGGTTGAGTATCGCATCACCGGGCCCGACGGCGAGATTCGCTGGGTGCGGGATCACGTTCGTCCCGAGCTCAAAGACGGCGTTCTAATTCGTATGACAGGGGGCGTGCAGGATCTCACCGAGCGTAAAGCCCTTGAACAAAAGCTAAACCACGCACAGCGCATGGAAGCCCTCGCTCGGTTGGCGGGAAGCGTTGCACACGACTTCAACAACATCCTTCTCGTGATCTCGGCCTCGGTCGAGTTGATGCGACCTGCATTTGCGAATTCTGCCGACGCAGTATCCCTGGCTGGGGACGTGCGCAAAGCCTGCAAACGCGCATCTGAATTGACCCGGACGTTGCTAACCTTTGGTCGCAAGGTTCCAACCAACGCCCAGGTGGTGTCTTTGCACGAAGTGATGAAGCAGTGCCACACGATTCTTGCGCGGGCCGCGGGCGAACAGGTGAAACTCGAACTCGATCTTTCGGCAACCGTTGCACCGGTTGAGCTGGACGTGGCGCAGCTACAGCTTGCACTCCTGAATTTCACGCTCAATGCACAATCTGCGATGCCCGATGGAGGCGATTTGCGGATACGCGTTCGGCCGGGAGAACCCCGCGACGGACGTCACGACGAGATCGAGGGAAGCACGTTCGTCGTCATTGAGATTAGCGACACCGGCTGTGGCATCTCACCCGAGATTCTTCCCCGAATTTTCGAGCCATTCTTCACAAGCAAGGCCACAGCTGAAGGGAGTGGCCTCGGCCTTTCAACCTGCCACGGGATCGTGACACAGGCCGGCGGCGCCATTCGTGTCACCAGTCAAGTGGGGATCGGCACGACCTTCACGCTCTATTTTCCGACGAGCAAGCGCGCTTCGACAATGACTGGTCCTGCGCGTACCCATGGCTCGGTTGGCGGGACTGAAACGATCTTGTTCATCGAAGACGAGCCTGCGGTTCGTCGCCTCACGAGGCGCATCCTCGAGGATCACGGCTACAGTGTCGCGGCAGCAGGCACGATCGCGGAGGCGAGAACGCTGTACGCCAGCCGGAAGTTTGCGATGCTGTTGTCGGACATTCGCCTGCCCGATGGCAACGGCGCACGCTTCGCCGAAGAGCTTTGCATGACGAATGCCGAACTGCGGATCGTTCTCATCTCTGGATTTGCCGAGGGCGACGCGACGGCAATCATTGAACGCAACCGGTTTCGATTGCTACACAAACCCTTTGGCGCGGATGCCCTTGCGCGACTTGTTCGCGAAACGCTCGATGGAAATGCCAACGAAGCCACGCCCGGATCTTACTGACAGCGCGGATCGGGAATTTCGGCTAACAATGGCGCGACGATTCCCATCGCGATGGGCGTTCGGAAATAGGTGAAGACCTCGGCGCGGGTGCCCGCCAAC
>JAYUPZ010000121.1:0-9949 GCA_043759805.1 Myxococcales bacterium
ACCAGTTCGCGGTCCGGATCGATGGATGAAAGAGCATCGGTCCGCATGATGTCCGACGGATCGTCGATCACCACGACCAGCTTTTGGCCCCTGATTTCAACAGGGGTCGCGCAAATCGTCTTCAAGAAGTCGGCCCGTACCCGGGCCTTCAACTCGCCCGGAATCGTTTCCTTTCCGGTGAAACGAAAAAATTCGCAGCCGAAGTGTTCAACGAGCGATCTCTCCACGTTGGCACGGCTCAAGCCGACCTTCTCGATGAAGTGTCGGGCGAGATCGATGTTGCTGGCCGCCGCCTCGTTCATCGCAGCCTTCAACGCATCGGGCTGGATCAACCCCCGTTCAAGCAAGCCGTCCCACTTGCCCTTTCGTCGCACGGGACCGCGCGTCACCTTGGAAAACTTGTCGAGAGCCTCGGTCATGACGCGTACGACGGTTTCAGCCGCCGTCACGTCGCGAGGCATGAACGCAAGTCCCTTCTTCTTGTTCACGACCTGGAAGAGACCCACGAGCTCATTTTCCGCCAAGATAGGCACTGAAAGCAGCGCCCGTGTCTTGGTGCCCGTCAGCTGATCCAGGTGATCGTCAAAGCGAAGCTTGGCATGAATGCGTCCAAGTTCCGCCGCGTCGTACGCATTGCGGACGTTGACGACGACCTTCGTGATACCAACAAATCCTGCGATGCTTGCAGGGCCCACCGGAACACGAACTTCTTTGAAGTCATTGCCAATGGAGGTGATTGTGAAAAGTTGTCCTTTTGCCTTCTCGAATCCAAACAAGTACGTCGACTGGGCATCGAAAATTTCGGAAATGAGCGTGGGTGCCTCCTTGAGGATCTTGTCGATCGTCTCAGCCTTGCCGCACAGTTCGGCAAGCGCATCGATATTTTGCTGTGTCTTGGCGCCCGCGTCGCCAACGCTGCGCAGCCAGGTAGCGGCATCCATGGATTGTGGTAACTCCTACGTCCGCTATCGGCTGACAGAGAGAAAAACTCAATAGAAACCGTGCGCTTGCGACGAAAATGGCGACCGGCATCCTCCCCGCACAGTCTGCGTTGATTCGATCGTTTCCCACGGACCCGAAACAGTGCAGAATCGCTCCGCTTTGTTGGAAAAGACGACGGTCCTCGTAATCGACGACAGCTCGACCTTGCGCAACCTCATGGAACTGGTCCTGGTTGAAGCAGGCTTGCGTGTGATTTCGGCCGGGAACGGCAACTCGGCGCTTGAAATGGCCCGAATGGACGCGCCGCGGCTCGTGGTCCTTGATGACGTGCTTCCGGACATGGGAGTCCTGGAAATTTGTTCAGCGCTGCGAAAGTTGCCCGGCCTCGCCGATCTACCCATTCTGCTTCTCCGCAGTGGGTCCACGCCGGACGACCCGGCATCTCGAGCAGCGGGCGTTGTCGATGCCATCAGCAAACCCTTCAAGCCTGAGACCTTGCTGACCGTTGTGTCGCACATCCTCGCACCCGGACGGACCTCCGATGCTCTTGCGGCGGTGGAACGACCGCTCGCTCTGACCCCGATGGAGGGCGTTGTAGCCGCGCGTTTCGAGATGCCCGATCTCGGCACCGCAGCTCTGGCCGGAGATCTTGGGGCCATCCCCATCTCGGATGTGCTTGCGATGGTGCAGGATCGACAACAGAGCGGAACGCTCACGGTGGCACGCGAAACGGCCCGGGTTCAATTCTTTGTTCGCAACGGTGCCCTGGAATTCGCGAACGCAATCGGTGTCCCGGAAGAATTTTTATTGGGTCGATACCTCGTCGAGCAGGGATCTGTCACACAATCCGATCTCGAAGCTGTCGTCGCGAATGAGCGACAAAACCAGAAACGAAAACTGGGGGTTGCCCTGGTTTCAAGAGGGCTGCTTGATGAAACGAAACTGACGGAAGCCATCCGAATGCAAACGCAAGCGCTTGTCTACGAGGTCACGCGATGGACCGCGGGTCGATTTGCTCTGGATTGCCGCGCCGCCTGGCCGGAGGAAGCGCAGACCGCACAACTCGGACTCAACGTCGACCACCTCTTGATGGAAGGCTTGCGCCGCATCGACGAGTGGCGCGTCATCGAACGGGAGATCAACGACTTCGATGCTGTGTTTGTCCGCGAAGAAGACCGCTTCGCAGCGCTGGGTCGAGGAAAACTTTTGCGGGATGAAATAGCCATCGCGCGCCTCGTCACCGGGAAACTCTCGGTCAAGGAAATCGTCGCAGAATCCCGCATGGGATCGTTTGATGTCTCGCGCATCCTGTTTCGATTGTTGCGCAACAAGCTAATCCGAAAACGTGTGACACCGACCACCAGCTAGTTGCCATGGACAGCGAAACACGACGGTACATGGTTTTCGAACGGGCCGGCCGCACCTGCGCCGTCCCCGCTGACCGGGTTGCCGAAGTCGCCGTCAATCTCCATGTCACGCCAGTCCCCCTGACCGGCCCGGCGATCAAAGGCCTCGTTCCGATCCATGGCCACCCCGTCGCACTTGTGGACCTCGAGGCATGGTTTTCAGAAAGCCCGTCTCTTCCGATTGTCGAAGATATCGTGCCTCAAATGATCGTTTTGCACATTGACGTCCCGGGCAATGTTTCTGCGATACGCTTTGCCGTCATCGTGGATCGCGTCATCGGCTACCGTTCCATGACTCCTTCCGTTGCGTTTTCGCCTGAGCCAAAACCGCCCTTTGTGGTCGGAGACTCAACCGCGGCAACGACTTCGGATCACAGCCCTGTAACACAGATCGATCCCAATCTTTTGTTCGAGACGACCCTCGGATCAATGCCCGCCTATCCTCTGACGAGCACGGGCGCATGAGCCGATCAAGCGACAAACATTCGTACGGACCCGACGATGCCCGCGTGTTGCGGGCGTTGTTTCTCGAAGAAGTCGGCAACTATCTCGATCGCATTCTTCAGGCAGCCGAAGGATTCGTACATTCCACCACCCGTGCAGATTTCGTTCCAGGAGAAGAACTGGACGCACTTTTCCGCGCCCTGCACACACTCAAGGGCGCGGCAGGATCGGTTGGACACGAGGCGATAGCCCAGGCCACGCACGATCTTGAGGACATCTGCGCTGACATCCGACACGGCCGTTTGACGCCAACGCCCGGAATTATTGAACGGATGGAGGACGAACTTGGAGCGCTCCGGGCCCTCGTGGAGGGAGCTCGTACGCGACCTTTACCAGCAGCACCGGTGGCCGCGACCTCCCCGTCGGTTCTCGTTGATCGTCGCAGGGAAAATGATCGGCGATTCGTCGGCGATCGCCGAGGCCAGGACGGGGCCGTTCAGGTCGAGTCGTCTCACCTCGATCGCATGCTGGAACATGTGGGCGACCTGGTGGTATTGCGGACTCGCATGGAGCGCGCTCTCGGCCGTCTGCAGGGTGTTCGATCCCAGCTCACAGAACTCAAAAGCGAGTTCGACCGATTGCCGGAGGCGGCTTCGCTATCTGAGCGGCTGGCGGAAGCCACCCTCGAACTTAACGACAATTTGCGGGCCACGCAATCCGAGACGGAAAGTCTCCGAACAACGACTGAAGGACTCAACAACACAGTCAGACATGCACGGTTGATGCGGGTGGACTGGATCTTCCACCGTCTGCGATCTGTGCTACACGAAGCGGAAAGTACCACAGGGAAAAAAGCGCAACTTGTTACGAGCGGTGGCAACCTGGAACTTGATCGTACGCTTCTTGAAAAGTTGTTCCCGCCCCTTTTGCATTTGGTTCGTAATGCGATAGCCCACGGCGTGGAATTTCCCGAGATGAGGCGACAGGTGGGGAAACCTGAAACTGGACGCATCGAGGTTATCGCGCGACTCGATGGCGACTTCGTTTTCCTGACTTTTTCCGACGACGGCGCGGGCGTCGATCGTGAACGCGCGCGGCGGACACTGGTTGACCAGGGCCGACTCGCGGCGGACGAAACGCTGGACGACGAACGCCTGGTTGCGGCGTTGTTCGAGGTTGGATTTTCAACTCGAGAAACCGCGGACACGATGGCAGGACGCGGGATGGGGCTCGACATCGTTCGCACGACGGTGCACGCGCTCGGAGGTGAAGTGAACTGCGAAACAGCACGGGGTCGGGGTACCCGATTCGACATGTCCTTTCCCTTGACGACTGCCATCACAGAAGCACTGCTTTTCAAAGTGGGTGGACAGGTTTATGCACTGCCGCAGTCGCACGTCCTTGGCACCTTGGCGGGCAGTCTTGAAGCCGCCGCGGCATCGACGGAAGCGGCGCTTGACTTGCGAATCTTGTTTGGAACCACGGCGTCGATCGACAGTGCAACGATCGCCGCCCGCTGGGGCAATCGTACTTTCTCAATCGTTTGCGACCGGATCATCGGGCCACGCACCATCGTCATTCGACCCTCCGGCGGCATCATTGGCCGGATACCGTATTTCGCGGGCACGACCGTCTCGGGTTCAGGCAAAGCACAGTTGGTTCTAAATACCCGAACGCTTTTTGAATTGACCCGTTCGGCCAAAAAGACGAGCACCAGCCTGGCCTGATGGCGGTTGTAAAATTGTTTCCTTTCCCAGTTCCCCGGCCTATTCTCCGGCGCAGGAGAATTTCATGAAAAAATTGTACTACGGTATTGCGGTTGCGGCGTTCGGCCTCGTCGCGTTGAATGGCACCGCCTGTAACGACGGCGGTGGTTCTGACACCAAGGCTGGAGGCTCGGGTGGAGGCACCCAGGGCGAAGGCGGCGGATCGGCCAGTACGGGCGGAAGCAAGTCCGGAGGCACGAGCGGCAGCAAGACCGGCGGCGCGGGCGGCACGTCTGCAACCGGCGGCACGTCTGCAACCGGCGGAGCAGGGGGCAGCAAGACCGGTGGCACGGGCGGTACGGCTGTAACCGGCGGTACAGGGGGCACAGCCCAAACAGGCGGCACAGGTGGCACGCCAAACTGCCCAACGATCAAGGTGACGGCTCCCGCAACCGCAACGTGGGCCATCGTCAAGGTCAACTTCATGACCGACAAGATCACCATCCGCAACGTTTCGAATGCCGCAAAGTCCACCACTGGACTCGTTGCATGCAATCGCCCGATGTACGCCACCGACTTTGGAACGGGCGGCGGAAACGTTGCTGCGGGTGCTGACGTTACCCTCGATGCCAAGCTCATGGTCAACGCACCGAACGGTGAATTCGGTCTATACAAGGACGACGTATATGCGAGCTCAGATTCGATGTTGGCCTACGTGCGCTGGGGATCACCGGCAGCGAACCGAACCTCGGTTGCCGTTCAGGCCAACCTCTGGGAAGGCGCCAACGCAACCGTGACTGCCACGAACAAGGCAGGCGTAGTCTCTATCGGTGACACCACCAAAGCCGCTGGGTACCAGGCCGTCGATATCGGCTGTCTCTAAAAGACAGTTCAATCGAACTGCAAAACGCCCTCGAATTTCGGGGGCGTTTTTTTATGGGCGAATCACGCCGTCCTCGGTGATGACGACCCCCTCGGCTGACTGTGTTGCGATTGCTCCCGGCCAAACGACGCAACCACGCAGCTTCACGCCCGGTGCAACGCGCGCCCCGTCGCACACCACGACCTCCGGGCCGATTTGCGCGCCCGCTCCGATGATCGCACCCGCGCCAATTCGGTAAGGCGCCGTCAACATGGCGCTTACATCGACCTGCGCAGTCGGATCGATTCCAATTAGAGCGCCGGGTGGAAATGGGACAAGCGCAGGATTGCGCAGCAACGCCATGTTCCCGTGCAGATACTGGGCGGGTGTTGAATGTTCTTCGTAGTACCCAGACATTTCGTGGGTGGCCACGCGTTGCCCGTCAGCGAGCGCCGGCAGATACGCATCGGCAATGACATCCGATTCCCCCGATTTCGGCAATCGATCGAGCAACGACGATTCCAACACATGGACCCCAACGAACATGCGACCGGAAACAACACCTTTCGGGGTAATCGATCCCGGTATCCCACGCAGCCCTGTAACCTGGCCCGATTCGTCGACCATCACCGGCGTCGGCGTCGCGGCATTGAACGGTTTTCGAACGACCATCGTGGCCACGGCCCCTTCTGCCCGTGCCCGTGCATGGGTTGCGAGCACGGCCTTCAAATCGATGTCGGCCACAATCTTGCCGTTCAAGACCAACAACGGTTCGGAACGAAACATCGGCCTTGCCAGCGCGAAACAACCGCCGGTGCCAAGCAGCTCACGCTCATTTGAATAGCGAATGGAAACCCCGAATGCGGTGCCGTTGCCAAGCGTAGCTTGAACGCGCTCGGACAGGTGATGCAGGTTCACGATGACGTCTGACAGACCCGCCTCCCGCAAGAGTGCAAAACCAAAGGTAATAGGCGCGTGGCCACACACAGGTACCATCGGTTTGGGAATGCGATGGCCAAGCGTCCCGAGCCGCGAAGAACGACCCGCCGCCAACATCATCACTTGCATCGAAATCGTCACGTTCACAGTCTATCCGCGTGATAACGTTCGCCAAAAAAACATGAAGATTTGCGTTATTGGAACAGGTTATGTGGGGCTCGTGGCGGGTGTCGGCTTTGCGGACATGGGCAACGACGTGGTGTGCTGCGACATCGACGAGAAAAAAATCGCGCGCCTTTTGGCGGGTGAGATCCCCATCTACGAACCAGGACTTGAAAATCTGGTAGCCCGCAACATCCAGGAAAAGCGCCTTTCATTCTCGACCAACGTTCCCGCGGGCGTCGCGAATGCCGAGGTTGTCATTCTGGCGGTCGGCACCCCGCCCGCAGCGGATGGATCGGCCAACCTCAGTTACATTTTCCAGGCTGCTGAAACCGTCGCACAGTCCCTGACGGGTTGGGCAGTCGTCGCGACCAAATCGACTGTGCCCGTTGGGACGGGCGACGCCATCGAGGCCATCTTTAAAAAGACCGCCAAACACCCGTTCGCCATTGCTTCCAACCCCGAGTTTCTGAAGGAAGGCGATGCCGTCAACGATTTCATGAAACCGAGTCGCGTCATCATCGGAACAACCGATCCGCGCGCCATCGCGACACTCGAATCCGTTTACGCACCCTTCACCCGTTCTCGGGATCGCATATTGACGATGGATCGGCGTTCGGCCGAACTGGCCAAATATGCGGCCAATTCGATGCTCGCGACACGAATCTCGTTCATGAACGACATGGCGCAATTGTGCGATCGCATCGGAGCCGACATTGAATCGGTGCGCAAGGGCATGGGCTCGGACGATCGCATCGGGCCCAAGTTTTTGTTTGCCGGGGCGGGATTCGGCGGCAGCTGCTTTCCCAAAGACTTGCGGGCCTGCATCGCGACCGGCAAGGATGCGGGGCACGCTCTTGAGATCCTGGAATCGGTGGTCGCGGTGAACGATCGACAAAAACGGTGGCTTGGCGAACGCGTGCTCGCCCACTTCAAGGGCGACCTCAAGGGAAAACGTATTGCGATTTGGGGTCTGGCATTCAAACCGGAAACCGACGACATCCGCGAAGCGCCGGCTCTGGTCCTCATCGAGCAGTTGCTGGCCGCAGGGGCCGAGATCACGGTCACCGATCCGGTTGCGATGGACGCGGTGAAACGCGAACTCGGCGATCGCGTCCGCTTTGACGCCTCCAACTACGATTGTGCAGAAGGCGCCGATGCCCTGGTTCTCGTGACCGAGTGGCACCAGTACAGACGTCCCGACTTTGAGCGGTTGAAAAAGACCCTGCGCGGCGCAGTCGTATTTGACGGCCGAAACGTCTGGAACCCCGCGGAAATGCGGGCACTTGGCTTCACGTACACCGGCATCGGGCGCGGCTCTATCTGAGCAGTGAAGGTTTGTGAGGGATCCGCCGATTCGAAGGCCACAAAATGCCCTCGATGAAAACCGGTTCCTTGAATGTGCTCGTTGCGGACAAGTCTCAAAGTGTGCTCGACAATGCCAGGCGAAGTCTCGAATCATCGGGGTTCGCAGTTACCACAACGCTCTCGGGTAGCGACGCCGTCGAAATGGCTCGGGAAGCCGACTTTGACGTGGCGCTCGTCGACTATCACACACCAGGTTTGCCCGGGCTCGGGGTTTTAGCCGAGCTGCGCCAGATTCAACCCACCTGCGTCCGCATCTTGATGGTTACGAGTCTAAATCCCGACATGGCGGTATCCGCCATCAACAGCGGGGATGTTTCCCGGGTCATCGTCAAACCGTTTCACGCCGCAAGCCTTCGTCAGGCGGTAACCGACGCCACATCGCAACAACAACGGATGGGTGAACACCTTGCGACGTTGCGCTCGAGCGAACGCAAGTGGCAACGTGAAGCGCTGAACGAATGCTTCGCCAAGGATTTGTTGCAAATCGCCATTCAACCCATCGTGTCCGCACAAGATCGGAAGGTGTGGGCGTACGAGGGACTATTGCGTAGCACACACGAACGACTGAAGACACCCGGCGAAATCCTGGCGATTGCCGAGAACCTGAAGCTCATTCGAAACATCACCGCGCGTTCCGCCTTTTTGGCTGCCAAACGCGTGGAGAAGTTGCCTCCGGACGTCTTGTTTTTCTTGAACTTTCACGCCGACGAAATGACACGGCCCGAAACTTTCGAGCAATACCTGAAACCATTGTTGCCCTTCGCAAACCGTGTTGCGCTTGAAATCAACGAACGACGGGCCGAAGGCGAGCAAGACTGGCAGTGGTTCAAGGCGACGCAGTCGTTGCGCGCGCTCGGCTTCAAACTGGCGGTGGACGATCTGGGTGCGGGACACAACTCGTTGTCGGTCCTGGCGGAACTTGAGCCGGAGATCATCAAGGTCGACATGAGCATCGTGCGCGACATTGACGAACGCCCGAGCAAACGCCGCCTGATGGAAGTCATCACCAAGTTCGCAAGCGGCATTGGTGCGAAGGTTGTGGCGGAAGGTACCGAAACCGAAGCCGAGGCGAAGGCCTGCATCGAAGCCGGCGTCACGCATCTACAGGGGTATTTGTTCGGACACCCGAAGGTTTAGTCGCCGGTTTTTGCCGCGTAAGTCATCGTTTTCAGACGTACGCCCCGCTGCTTCAGCATTTCCTTGTTCTCTTCGACCCACCAGCGCACGTACCGCTGGATGCCATGCGCACAATCCACTTTTGGTGCATAACCAAGCTCGGCTCGCGATAGTGTGAGATCGGCGAACGTGTGTTTCATATCCCCGGGTTGTTCGGGTTTCCAGGAGACGACGGGCTTCTGCCCGAGTGCATCGGCGATGCGATCAACAAGCGCCTTGAGCGTGGTCGTTTCCGAACCGCCCAAGTTGTAGATGCGATATCGGGGCGCGCCCTGATGCCGTGCGAGTTGATCAATTGCAGCCACGACCCCATCAATAATGTCATCGATCCAAGTGTAGTCGCGCGAGGTTGAGCCATCCCCGTAAAGCTCGATGGGCTTACCGAACGCAATTGCGCGGGTAAACTTTGCTATCGCGAGATCGGGACGCTGCCGAGGACCGTAGACCGTAAAAAAGCGCAAGCAGCTCACATCGGTTCCGTGCAGGTGGTGCTCAGAGAACGCTGCCAACTCGCCGGCTCGTTTGGTTGTCGCATAGGGCGAAACGGGATAACCGCATTTGTCGGATTCTTTGAAGGGCACTTCGCTGTGCACGCCATAGACCGAGGAACTTGAGGCTAAGATAAACTTCTTCACCCCGGATTTTCGACACTGCTCAAACAAATTGAGCGTACCGGTCACGTTTACTTCGGAGTATCGAACCGGATTGGCAATGGACGGCCGAACCCCTGCGAGCGCTGCAAGATGAACCACAACATCAACCGAGCCAACGGCAGTGAAGGCTCGCTGCAGATCGCCGATTGACGTGAGATCGCCCTCAATCAACGAGAACCCGTTTTTCTTGCGAACTTCCGCGATGTTCCGTTCTTTCAACTCACGGGCATAGAAGGGATCGAAGTTATCAAAGCCCACCACTTGATCACCGCGGGCGCACAACCGCTCGGC
>JAYUPZ010000122.1:0-9936 GCA_043759805.1 Myxococcales bacterium
CCTTCCGAATGAAGCCCTCGGCCATGGACAATCGCAACACAGCGTCGTCCCGCAGCGATTGAGGTCGCAACGAACAAGGTGATCGCATGCTCGGCGCGCGGCACCGTTTTTCCATGTAGATCCAGCGTCGCCTCGGGTTCCTTCTCCCCGCGCGCAAGGTCGCGCAGAATTCGGCGATCCAGATCCGATGACCAGCCCTTGACGATTTCACCGACCGCCTCGACCTGAAACGTCGCCGCCTGGGTTTTGGGCGCGGCTGCTATCGCCGGGCTGACCGGAGGAAGCAAGGTTGGCCTGGTTGGACTCGGCGCCACGCGGGCCGTTCGCCCCGGAAGAGGCTTTACGCCGCGCATGGCCTCCTCGAAGGCCCGGCGATCGTCCTCGGAGAGTTCGCCTTTTTTCATGCCCGACGACGCCGCCGCGCCCAAGCCAGGCTTAATCCCACGAGAAGAAGTGCCATCAAACCGGGTCGAGCCCGTCCAAAGCTGCAGGCGCTGGCGTAGAAACATTGGTCCGACGGCGGCGCGGCACAATATTTTTCACCCGAATTGTTTGTCATACAGTTGAACGACGCACAGTCGCGGTCGAAGGCACAAACCTCCCCGGCAGGCTTCGGCACATAGCAGGTCATCGTCGCTTCGTGGCAAAGCAAATTGCGCGCGCAATCGTCGCTGACCAAACAGGCCTGCGTCGAAGTCGCAAGCGCCTCACAAATACCAACCGCTTTGCTCTCCGGGATTTCGCAACGTCCATTGATGCATTCGGCATCGTTACTGCACTGCCCGCCGGGAGGCACGAGGGGATCAACAAATCCGTCGCAGCCCGTCACCCCGGAGAAATGATCGGTGACGTTGAGCGCATCACAACTTGCGCCCGTTATGCTTGCGATACAGGCGTCTACCCTTGCCGGAATAAACCGAGAACGCCCCTTCTTCTCCGAGGCGCGCACACGGGCGAATTCACCATCAAAACCACTGGCCGTTTTCGAACGACAGGCCTCGACGCTGTCCCCCGCCCAATCGTTTCCCGCAAGGTCGCCGGATTCACAGCACCGGTGGGCCTTCGGGCAGATCGCATCGGCCAAGGCACGGGCCTTCGGATCGACGGCGTCGCTGGAACACGCGGCCAATCCAAGCGCCACAGACACGAAGACGACAGGTCTGAACATGACCTAACCTTAACGCCAAATCGGCCCGGGCTCAGTGCGAAACGGCAAACTTATTGCCCATCGGTTGTCCGATATCGTGCAACAGGGTCTGGAACCAGGCTGTGTCGATATCAAAGGGCTTGCCGCCCTTGATCCGATCGAATTCGATCGCACGCAGGCGACCGCGATCGTCGTCGTGACCGATAACCCCGGCCTCGCCGCGCAGCCCGCAGTCGACGGCATGGTCAACCATGCTCTTGATAAGCCGAATGTCGTCGATGTTGGCAGCCGCCGAACGCGCGAAATAGCCCGATTTCTGAACGAGGGTTTTCTCGGCACCGACGCGCTTGGCGAACTGTTGCTGGAACCACTTACCGACGTTGACAGAATCAAGCTTGGGATGACCAAACGCATCACGGAGTACCTCTTCATCACGCGACTGCATCTCTTTCAAGATTTGACCAACGCAGGCACCTTCCGAAACGAAGATGTTGACGCAATCCTGGCTGTCCATGACGGACTTCAAACGAACCGCCTCGGCATCCAAATCGGTTGCCATCTCGGGAATAAACACCGCATCGATGTCGAGGTGCGAGACGTCCATCCGGAAACCGGGTGGGAAAGCCTTGAGAGCCAAACGCTTTCGGTAAAGGCGTGCGGTGTAGGCCGTCAACCAACCACACGATCGTCCCATCACCTCGTGGATGATCAACATGCGCGGATTGGCCGACTGTTCATAGACGAGGTTCTCAAAGAAGATCGCGCCCTGCTCCGCGGCGGTGTACGCGCCAAGAGACTGCTTGATGGGATACACGTCGTTATCTATCGTCTTGGGCAATCCCACGACCGTGAGGTTGTAGTTGTGTTCACGCAGGTAGCGCGCGAGATCCGCAGCGGTGGTATTGGTGTCGTCGCCACCCACGGTGTGCAAGATGGTCACACCATCGCGGGTCAACTGACGGGCGGCCACTTCCAAAGCAGACTCGCCTTCCTTGATAAGGCCGCGGGCAAGGCAATCCTTTGTGTTCGTGAGCTTCACCCGGCTATTGCCGATGGGGCTACCGCCATGGCTATGCATGATGTGGGCGTCTCGACGGGTTTCCTCGTTCACCTCGACGCTGTTGCCCAACAACAAGCCCTTGTATCCGCCTAGATAACCAATGATCGGAATCTCGGGTTCAAGCTCTGTGTACCGCTCGATCAAACCACCCACGGCAGAAGAAAGGCATGGCGCTAGGCCTCCAGCCGTCAGGATGCCCACCTTGTGCTTCGTTGTCGTCATCGCGCGAATGTAGCATTTGGCTCTCCGGGTTCGCCACCGTCAGAAGGCACCGAATTTTTCTGCAACCCGGGCCACCCTGCGGCATCGTATCGACCAGGTAAACATGTCCAAATCAGGTCGGGTTCGCATGCCATCCCTGTTCGTCGGCCACGGCTCGCCAATGAACGCGCTCGACGACAACCGCTGGACGCGCGCGTTTGCCGCATTGCCAAAACTTTTTCCGCGCCCGAAAGTGATTCTCGCGGTTTCAGCCCACTGGGTCACGCAAGGGTCCCGCGCAACGGCCAGCGAACATCCGCCGACCATTCACGACTTTGGTGGATTTCCCAAAGCACTCCACGATCTGCATTATCCCGCACCGGGAAGTGCCAAACTTGTGGCGCGTCTTGCGGACACAGTGGGGGCCACGCCAAACAATGAATGGGGGCTCGACCACGGAACCTGGTCCGTTCTGCTGCACATGTATCCCGAGGCTGACATCCCGGTCGTGCAACTCAGCATGAGCAACCAGCTAACCGTCACACAACATCTTGAAGTCGGTCGCAAGTTATCGACCTTGCGGGACGAAGGCGTCCTTATTCTGGGCAGCGGCAACGTCACCCACAATCTGCGCGACGCCTTTGGTCGAATGCAAGCGGGAGAGGCAGCAACCCCCGCATGGGCGAGCACTTTCGATCGAGAAGTGAGCGAGCGGACAAGGCGTCCGGACGGCGAACAACTTGTCCGATTGCTCGACACACACGAAGGCCGACAGTCACACCCCACAAGTGAACATTTCCTGCCCTTGCTCTATGTCCATGGTTCCTCCCACCCGAGCGACACGGTCAGCTTTCCCATCGAAGGCTTTGATATGGGATCCATTTCGATGCGGGCGATCCTGTACTCGCCTGAGCACACGGCTTAAAGGCACAGGAACAAGGTCGGCATCCGCTGATAACCAAGCTGCAGCTTGGTAACGATGCGATTCGATACCTCCACGACCATCGTCATCTCGTCACCATTGACTCTGCCGTAGAAGCGCGCGGGCTCAGGGCGTCCACCACTTTGTCCGCCACCGGTGCCCGGGGTGTAGGTGCCGTTCCAATCAAAGTCTCCGGACTCATACACCATCAGCGCCTGGTCAACCGTCGCACTGCCACAGTCAAAGCGCATTTTTCCACCTACTTCGGGAGTGTAGGCGTTCAGCTCAATGTGTTCGCCGCCCCATACACCCGCGGACAGTGGGAATTCACGCGGTTGACATTCTCCGTCATGGGCCTTGGCGACACCGGTTTGCATCCGGTTGCAATCGTTGTTGTACGTTTGACCGTCACATCCGCAAACCGGCTGGTAGAGCCGAGGGCAGGCGAGCTCGTTGCGCGATACACATATGCCAAGCGCAGAGGGAATGTCGCATTGACCGGGTGACGGATCACACCAGTTGGAATCACCACACGAAGCGCCGCCAGCGCCGCCGCACTTTGAACCGATTGGTACTGGACAGGCGCCTCCGTGGGACAGTGACACCCCGGCGGCCTTGCGCTCACAATCGTTGGAGTATGTCCGGTTGTCGCAACCGCAAACCGGCTCGTAGTAATCGTCGCACGCATTTGGGCGATCGGAGCACCAGACGTCCTGTTTCGGCGCTGCCCCAGGAGAACCTCCCGACTTAAACGAAGCCGGTGCGCAAAGACCCGGACGCAGCTCACAGAACTGCGACTTGGAACAGGTCGAAAATCCGCAGTTGGGCTCGTACCTTGTTCCGCCTGTTCCGCCTTTCGCGCGCATGCCACCGTATCCGCCCTCACCGCCATACCCACCACCATACCCGCCACCATCCCCACCCCAACCACCACCATCCCCACCCCGACCACCACCGTCCCCACCATCGCCGTTGCCGCCTGTACCCGGTAGACCGATGGGTTGTCTCCCACAGGCGCCAACGAGGCCAAACGCACAAACCGCGATCAGGAAAAGTCGTTCAGAAGATGTTCGAGCCATGCCGCGCTATTCAGCAATTGCCGTGCCACGGAATGGCCATGCCGGTGAGACTCCCGGAGTGTACCCCGGACGTCCGACCTCAGAATTCTGAGATCGCCGGGACCTTTTCGGCGTATCGCCGTCGGGATTTTGAACTGTTATGGTCCTTCCATGGGCCAAACAAAGATTCTTGGACTTCGGGAACTCGCGCTTATCCTCCCCTTATTCTCGTGGGGTTGCACCGCGGACAAGAGCTCCGGACCTGGTCGCGGTGGTTCCGGTGGCCAAATGGGAACGATCGACATGTCCGATACCGGCGGTACGAATAGCGGCGGACAAACCGCGGGCTCAGGCTCTGGTGGAACACCCATCGCGGCAAAAGACGCGTCGATCCCGATCGACACATCACCCATCGTAGACGCGGGACCCTCGGCCTTTCAACCGTGCCCGGTCGGGGAGCCCTGTCGGATTCTGCCGTTTGGTGATTCGCTCACCGTCGGCATTCTGACCAACAGTGTCGCGCCCGTTGGCGGCTATCGCGTACAACTCTTTGCCCGCAGCGTCGAGGCCGGCCTCGATATCACCTTTGTGGGGTCCAACGGAAATGGGCCCCTCATGGTCGCGAACAAGCCTTTCCCCATGGAGCACGAAGGCCACAATGGCTGGACGATTAACGATGTGAACAAGAACGGATGGGTCACGTCCGGATTGTCGGATCTCATTCCGACCGTTATGCATGATACGAAACCCCACATCATCTTGTTGATGGCAGGCACCAACGACATGCTGCACGTCGAAAGCGAACCCGAAAAAGCCGGCGAACGGCTCGCAACGTTCCTCGACAAGATCATGGCGGCCGCCCCAAACGCGCTCCTCGTTGTGGCTCAGATCATCCCAACGCAGCGACTCGATATCAAGGACAACAACGCCGATACCAACCTGCGCGTGCAGGCCTACAACGCGAAGATCCCGGCTCTCGTCGCGGCCCGCGCCGCTGCCGGAAAGCACATCATCCTCACCGATATGTACGGCCCGTTCATGAAGGACGCGAACCCGTTCACGAACCTTTTCACCGCAGATCCAGCCCTCAATCCGCCCGGGAAAATCCACCCCAACGCGGCAGGCTACGCTGTCATCGGCGACACCTGGTTCCAGGCCATCAAGACCTATCTTCGCTGAGGCATTTGGATTGACTTAGTCTTCTGACTTAGTCACACTGACAAAATGAAAACGGTCAACGTGCACGAGGCCAAGACCCACCTTTCGCGACTGCTCGACCGCGCCCATTCGGGGGAAGAGATCGTCATCGCCAAGGGCGGCGAACCCTACGCCCGGTTGATGCCACTGCTCGGCCGACAACCCAAACGACAAGCCGCGACCCTGAAGGGAACGGTCGTGGTCGACAACAGGTTCTTTGACAAGCTGCCGTCCGACTGGACTGGCGAGGGCTGACATGAAGCCTACCCAGATGCTGCTCGATACCCACACCTTGCTCTGGTGGGCCACGGGCAACAAATTACTGAGCCGGAAGGTCCGGCAACTCATTGAGGACGATGATACGAAGATCATCATCAGCGCCGCGTCGGCCTGGGAGATCGCAACCAAGGTTCGGCTCGGAAAACTGGGATGGTCTGACCCCGGCTCCGTGCAAGCGTATTGCACCGGACAACGCTTCGAATTGCTTCCGGTATCATTTGCGCACGCGGAACGCGCAGGCGGGTGGCCACAAGCACACGGCGATCCCTTCGATCGAATGTTGGCAGCCCAAAGTGAGATTGAACGACTCCCCCTCGCAACAAACGATCGAGCGATCGCTGTGTTCGAGATTCAGACCATCTGGTAAGGGTCGTGATACGTTGTCGCGATGATCATTGCGACGGGGGGCTATTTTGGGCAGTGAAAAGCGAAGGTTCCCGTTATTCGCTCAGATCCTCATCGCCATGGTCGCAGGCGGTATTGTCGGATCAATCTTCGGCAAGCAAGCCGAGCCCCTCGGTGAAATCGGCAGCGTCATCATCGCGGTCATCAAATCGATGGCGGCACCCTTGTTGTTTCTGGGGGTAGTCGAGGCCTTTGTAACGACCGACATTCGGATGAAGGATGGGCTGCGTTTGCTGGCCATCAATGGCACCAACGCCGCCATCGCACTCGCGATCGGACTTGGGATCTCAAACGTGTTTCGGCCGGGCGAAAGCCTGGTACCGCCGCCTGCAGCCACTGTCCCGACTGGAATCGGCCAAAAGCTAGATTTTGCGGCGACGTTCAAGGGCTACATCCCGACGAATCTGTTTCGCCCATTCGTTGACGACGCCATGATCTCGATCATCATCGTTGCACTTATTTCCGGCATTGCGCTTCGCACCGTCAAAAACGAGCAAAAGGCCGCTGGAAATACCGGTTTCGAGACCATCGAGGCCGGCATCCACACCCTGAATCGGACGGTTCAGGTCGCCATCGGCTGGATGGTCAAGCTCGTGCCTCTTGCGGTTTTCTCGGTCGTCGCCAAGACAATTGGGCAGCAGGGATTTGCACCCGCCCGTGGAATGGCCATTTACCTTGCGGCCGCCATTGGTGGCATTCTCTTGCACGTTCTTGTCGTGTACCAGAGCTGGATTGTGTTTGTGGCACGAATGCCCCTGCGGGTGTTCTGGGGTGGCAGTCGCGATGCCCTGGCCTACGCCATCGGCGCATCCAGCAGCCTTGCGACCCTTCCCGTCACCTTGCGCTGCCTGGAAAAGATGAAGGTCTCGCGCGAATCGTCGGTGCTTGCGGCCTGCGTCGGCACCAATCTGAACAACGACAGCATCTTGCTTTACGAGGCAATGGCGGCTCTTTTTGTCGCACAGGCCTACGGGATCGATCTGTCGGTCGCGCAGCAACTTGCGGTCGGCGGCGCCTGCGTGGTGGCTGGCATTGGCATCTCGGGGGTACCGGACGCGGGCCTGATCTCGCTGTCGCTTGTCATGGGTACGGTGGGCCTGCCGCTTGAAATCTTGCCCCTCCTGCTCACTGTGGATTGGCTGTTGTCGCGCATTCGGGCCGCGTCCAACGTGACCTGCGACATCCTGGTTGCCGTCTTGCTCGACCGTTTCAAATCCCCGCGCGAAGCTGCTATATCTGCGGCCCAACATGGAACTCATTAAGTCGCTCGTCGATTTCGTCCTCCACATTGACAAGCACCTGGGCGCCTTTGTCGGCAACCACGGCGGCTGGACGTATGGATTGCTCATCGGCATTATCTTTTGTGAGACCGGCCTCGTGGTGCTGCCATTTTTGCCTGGCGATTCGCTCCTCTTCACGACGGGCGCGCTGGCCGCGTCGTTCCCCGACAAGCTCAACATCTGGCTCTTGTTCGTTGTGCTTTCCGCAGCGGCCATTGTTGGCGATACCGTCAACTACTCGATTGGTCGCGCCAACGGGTTGCGCAACCTTGTGTTGCGTTTTCCCCTGGTCAAGCCCTCGCACTTGCAGCGCACCGAGAAGTTTTACGAAACCTACGGTGCAAAGATGATCGTGCTGGCGCGCTTCGTTCCCATCGTGCGTACCTTTGCGCCATTCATCGCGGGCATCGGCAAGATGCCGTATCGCACGTTCATCGTGTACAACGTTGTTGGTGGCATCTTGTGGGTCGGCATTTGCCTTGCCGCAGGATCGTTCTTCGGCAACATCCCGATTGTTAAGAAGAATTTCGAGCTCGTCGTGCTCGGCATCATCTTCGTATCGATCTTGCCGCTGGCTATCGAGTACCTGCGGGCACGCGGGCGACGGCAGCCGCAGCCTGGTCCCGGCTAGCCCACATCAGGCCGGCGCCCACCACGGTGATGAGGGTGGCGGCGCCAATGCCACTCGCTGCCGCCGCGACCGATCCCTTGGTGGCGGCGAGGATTGTTTGCCATCCGACGATGATGAGCGCACCAAGCCCCAGACCAATCGACACAACGATTGCGCCCGCTCCCAGCAACGCAGGACTGCGCGCGGTTCGCAGGCCGTCATCGACGTCCGCTCGATCGAGCTTGGGACCGCCGAGGATGCGAATGAGCGCCCAGGCCGTTGGGTGCATGATCCCGGCCAGGATGAAGAGATAGGTGTAGCTGCCGAGCCATTGCAACATGCCGCCGGCAACAAGCACCATGATAAGTCCGCCAATCGCACCACACATGCTACCGAACCCCACAACCGAGCCTACGGCGGCGGCGGGAAACATATCGGATGCCGTGGTGAACAGATTCGCCGACCAGGCCTGGTGGCACGAGGTCGCGAGACTGACGCATACAAGCGCGACAACCATGCTGTCCGTGGTGACGGAGATGATCGAAAATGGCATTGCGAAGGCGAACAAGACCATCGCCATTAAGCGTGACTTGCCGGGATCGTGGCCGCGCCGAGCGAAGAAACTGGAAAGCCAGCCACCGAAAATGCTGCCGACGTCCGCTGCGAGATAGGGCCAGAAAATCAGTAGGGCGCCTTTTTCCGGAGACAATCCGTGTTCAGACTTCAAATAGGGAGGCAGCCAGTAAAGGTAAAACCACCACACCGGATCCGTCAACATCTTGCCGAGGAAAAATGCCCAGGCCTGCCGGTAGCGCAACAACGACGGCCACGGCAAATGGCGCTTCGGAACAACTGTATCACCATCGCTTTGAATGACCGACAGTTCTGCGGCGGACAGTCTCGGATGTTCGGCCGGGCTGCGGTAGATTCGCACCCACGCAATGAGCCAAATGAATCCGGCGGCTCCAAGCACAACAAAAGTCGCTTGCCACCCCCAGACAGATGCCAGGATTGCGACCGGGCCTATCATCATGGCCCCAACGTTTGTGCCGGTATTGAAGAGACCCGTCGCCATCGCGCGTTCGCGCCGCGGGAACCATTCGGCAACGGCTTTGATTGCAGCCGGAAAGTTGGCAGCCTCTCCGAGGCCAAGCACAAACCGTGCAATCGCAAAACCCACGGCGCTTGCGGCAAGGCTGTGACCCATGGCTGCAAGGCTCCAGACGATGACCGCCCAGATCATGGTGGTGCGAACGCCGAACCGATCCAATAGACGACCGGCGATCGGAAACATCAAAGCGTAGGACAATTGGAACGCGAAGTTGATCCATCCGTATCCCGCCTCATCCCAACCGATGTCCTTTTGCAGCACATCCTTCAGCGCTGAAACGGTGATGCGATCCGTGTAGTTAACAAGGGTGGCGAGAAAGAGCAGCCCGCAGATCATCCAGCGGAGGTGTCGGATGGGCGGGCGGCTGACGCTCGATTGCGGCATTTCCCTTTGATACCACGAATCATCACTCTTCATTCGGTGAACCGTCGGCCTCTGTGGTCGAGAGCACCGCAGCGGCCACCAGATCCCCCATGACGTTGAGCGTCGTTCGGCACATATCAAGGAACCGATCGACGCCCAGAATCAGACCGAGACCCTCGGGCGGAATCTTGAGCATGGCAAGGATCAGGGCAATGACGGGCAGCGACCCTGCCGGCACCCCCGCGGTACCGATGCCGCCGAGGATCGAGATCCCCATGACCAGCACCTGCTGCCCAATCGAAA
>JAYUPZ010000123.1:0-2195 GCA_043759805.1 Myxococcales bacterium
ATGAAACGGCCCTGGCCGTCGATGTTGCGCGGTATCCACGGCGATCAAGAACGTTACGTAAAGACCTACTGGTCAGATTTGCCTGGTTACTACTTCACAGGCGACGGTTCTCGTCAGGACGAAGACGGATATTTCTGGGTCATGGGTCGCGTCGACGACGTGCTCAACGTCTCGGGTCACCGCCTTGGTACCGCCGAGGTCGAAAGCGCGCTTGTGTCCTGTGAAGAAGTGGCAGAAGCCGCTGTCGTTGGCCCTCCGCACGAAATAAAGGGTCAGGCAATCTTTTGTTTCGTAACACTCAAAGAAGGGCAGAAGCCGTCGGATGAGCTAAAGGCCAAACTATCGGCCCGCGTCGTCAGGGAAATCGGTGCGCTTGCACGTCCCGACGAAATTCGTTTTGCCGATGCGCTGCCGAAGACGCGTTCAGGCAAGATCATGCGGCGTTTGCTGCGCGAGATCGCCGGCGGTGGTGTTGCGAAGGGCGACACGTCGACGCTTGAGGACGTAAATATCCTTTCGAGTCTCGCCGCCGCCCATTCAGACGAGGACTGAGGCTCAGACCGGCTTTACACCGAGGCCTTGCTCGCAGTCGACTGGGCATCGATCTCTCGCCTTCGCGCCATCGAACGCGTGACGAGTTCCGAGACGTTGAGTACCACGACCCGTTCCTCGGCTCCTCTGTCAGCCACGCCGTCGTGCAGCATGATGGTGCAGAACGGACACGCCGTCGCGATCGTGTCCGCGCCGGTTGCGAGCAACTCGTCCACGCGGTTGTGATTGACGCGTGTGCCAATCGTTTCTTCCATCCACATCCGGCCACCGCCCGCGCCACAGCAAAACCCCTTTTCGCGGCTGCGTTCCACCACGACCTGCTGGCCAATCGCATCCAGCGTTTCCCGGGGCGCGTCGTATTCGTTGTTCCACCGGCCGAGGTAACACGGATCGTGATACGCAATCTTGCGCACGCCATCCGCATCTTTTTCAATCGGCAGACGATCTTCTTCCATCAGCTGGCGAATCAACTGCGTGTGGTGTACCACCTCGAAATTGCCACCAAGTTGCGGGTATTCGTTCTTGATGGTGTGCAGGCAGTGTGGGCAAGCCGTGACGACCTTCTTCACGTTCTTCGCGTTCATGTTCTCAACGTTTTGTTGCGCCTGCATCTGGTAAAGCATCTCGTTCCCCGAGCGGCGCGCCGGATCGCCTGTGCAGCCCTCTTCAAGACCCAATACAGCAAAGTCGACCTTCGCGACGGTCAAGATTTCGACGAGCGCAAGCGTCTGTTTCTTGATGCGATCGTCGTATGAACCTGCGCAACCGACCCACAACAGATACTCGGCATCGGGTCGCTCATCGAGCGTCGGAATATTGTGACCGTCGGCCCAGTCCATGCGTTTGTGCGCACCGATGCCCCACGGATTGCCGTTTTGTTCCAGGTTTTTGAAGGTGCGCGCGAGATCCGCCGGGACCTTTTCTTGCAGCATCACCAGGTTTTGCCGCATCTGCAGGATCTTCTCGGGCTGATCGATAAAGACCGGACAAACTTCCTGGCAGGCGCCACAGGTCGTGCAAGCCCACAACACTTCTTCGGTCGTGCGACCGCCGACAAGCGGCTTCTTTTCCTTGATGCTGGCCTCGCCGTCACGACCGTGTTGGAAGCGCTCCATCAAATCGTCGAGCGGTCCGCGGTCGGGAAGGTTGGATTTCAGATCGTCGCGCAGATCGTGAACGACCTGCATGGGCGAAAGCGGTTTTCCGGTGTTGTAGGCCGGGCAGACATTGGTGCAACGGGCGCATTCGGTACACGCAAAGGTGTCGAGAATCGATTTCCAGGTGAAGTCCTTGTAGCTCTCGACGATGCCGATTTGCGCAATATCGTCGGCTTCGAGATTCAACTTCGGTAGAACGCCGCGTTGTTCGAGGTTGCGGAACAGGATGTTGGGGAAGGCCGCAACGATGTGGCTGTGTTTCGAATAGAGCAGGTAGTTGCCGAATCCGAGCACGAGCAAGATGTGAACCCACCAGTTGATCTCGTAGAGGACATGCGCGGTGCCGGATGGAATGTTGATGAGCCAGCTCGCCAGATACTCGGAAATGGGATACGCGCCGTCGCCGCCACCGGCTGCAACCAGGTGAAAGACATGGATCCCGAAATGCGTCACCATCAGGCTTGCGATGGTGCCAAGGATAAGCGC
>JAYUPZ010000124.1:0-2195 GCA_043759805.1 Myxococcales bacterium
TGCGCGAGATCGAGGCAACACTCGATACGATCTTCCCGGAGTTAAAAGCTACACGACCCCATTTTCCACCCGATGGCTATGCGGTCTTCGATAACGAGCAAAAGAACCTCGACAACGGACTCGCCTTTCTCGAAAACGCAGCACTTGTGATGGGCACACTTGTCGAGCAAGCCCGCGCCAATACCAAGGTCTGGGCAAGGGTGCGCACCTGCCCGAGCAACGGTACGGCGATCGCTTGCATGGAACGCTTCTACAATGAATGGGCGCCTCGCATTTTGCGTCGGCCTGGCAACGACATCGAGGCCAAGGCTTTTGCAGCCCTCGCAAATCAGGCCACTCTACTTGGCGGCGTTGATGACGTTCTTGCTGTCGGCCTTGAGGCCATGTTGCGACAACCGGATTTCTTCCATCGCATCGAGCTTGGCGAGGGCAAGGCTGATGTACGGACACTCACCGCCTCCGAATTGCTCAGTCGGCTCTCGTTCTTCTTGTGGGGCGAAGCGCCCGACGATGCGCTTCGTGCAAAGGCAAACGGAGAAGAACTCATCAATGACGCTGCCCGCGAAGCGTTCGCCAAGTCCATGCTGGAGGATCCGCGGTCCGAAAGACAATTTGTGGACTACCACGCGCAGCTGCTCGGTTTCAGCACAATGCCTCGAGATGGCATCAAGCTCGACATGTGGAACGAAAGTGCAGCACTCGTCCGCCGCGTGGTGTTCGAGAAAGATCTTCCTTACGAACAGCTTCTACTCTCGGACGAAACCTACCTCACACCTGCATTGGCCAGGCATTACCAGATGCCCGCCGTCAATGCGGCCGGGTGGGCAAGCAACAAAGACAGCGGTCGCCGAGGAATTCTCGGACACGGCTCTTTCCTATCGGCGTTTGCCAACGTCGGTGACACAAGCCCCGTCAAGCGAGGCAAAAACGTATTGAACCGACTCCTTTGTATTCCGATTGAACTACCGAAGGACCTGGTCGTGAATGCAGACGCCATGCCCGAAGCAGGTCAATGTCGCATTGACTTTTTCCGCGAAGTCCATTCCGCAGGCGGCAGCTGCAAAGGGTGTCACGAATCCCTTGATGGCATCGGATTCGGCCTCGACACCTTTGATCGCAACGGCGTTCGACGAACCAACGAAATGGGTCGTCCCGAATGCAAACTCGATGGTATCGGAAGCCTCGATGGGACACCGTTTACTGGCCCTGCCGGACTTTCAAAGGCACTCTCTAAACACCCCGACACACCGGTATGTGTTGCGGAACAGATGGTTCGCTTCTACCTGGGAACGGATCCGAGAGCGAGCGACGAATCGGTCAATCTCGCAACAAGCCTCTCAGAGAATTTCGAGAAGTCCGAACATCACTTCCGCCCCCTGCTGTTGTCTCTCGTCAAGAGCCCCGAGTTCGCAATGGTCGCCCCGCGATAAGGACAAATGTCATGAATAGAAGCATCTTTTTGCGCGGATCCGCAGGAGCAGCTCTTGCACTTCCCTTTCTAGAAATCTTTCAGCCCAAACGCGCCTCGGCGCAAGCAGCTGCCACCTCTCGCTTGCTCATCTGTTACAGCGGCCAGGCAATGGGCGGAGACGGAGACAACTCAAACTCTCGCTTCAGACCGGCCGCGACCGGGAAATTGAGCGGGATGGCCTTGCCCCTGTCGTTGCAGCCGCTGGGCGGACTCGCCAACTGGAGTGGTCAATACAAACATCCCCGTTTCGGTGACTTTGTTGAACCAATCCGCAACTGGGCGGGCGATGTCCCCGACGTGCGCCATTTGGTTTCCGTCGTGACGGGGCTCAGGATCCCGCACCAAAGCGGCATTGCCAATGCGAGTTCCTATCACCATCGCGCAACCGTATCACCGCTCCTTTCGGGAACAACCAGTCGAGACAACAGTCCCGTCTGCAATGGCGAAACCGCCGACGTCATTGCCGAAAAAACGTTTTCCTCGGGGACAACCCTGCGTTGCCTCGCACAGGCAGGCAATTACGGCAACGGTGGTACACACGACTACACGATGTCCTGGAAGAAAAACGCCACGGGCGACATTGCACCCGTCTCGGCACAGGTGAGTCCCCGCGCACTGTTCACTTCACTCTTCGAGGGCTTCACGCCCGGTGGCAGCGGCATGGTGGACAACAGCGTGCAGAAGCGTGCTGCGCTTCGACGCAAGAGTGTTCTTGATCTCGTGC
>JAYUPZ010000125.1:0-4754 GCA_043759805.1 Myxococcales bacterium
CTCCTGTCGCCGACTGTCGAGCAACGTTGCCAACATCTCGTTGCCGGTCGCGAAGATCGTATCGGCATAGACCAAGGCAATGCGCCCCGCCTCCGTTAACACCAGCTTGCGGCCCTGGCGTAGGAACAACTGCTGCCCAATCTGCCCTTCAAGCTGTCGAATCTGCGTAGATAGCGCCGACTGCGAGACCTTTAGTTGTGTAGCTGCCTGGGTCAGGTTCCCTTGCTTTGCGACAGCCCAGAAATAGTGAAGATGGTGGTAGTTGAGGTTCATTGTCACTCTATCCAGCGTTGCGCACGCCAGCGGCCACGCCCACCAACGTGCCCATGAGCGCCCGTTCTAGATCTTCGCGTCCCGGATCGTTTGCCGAACAAGCCCTGAACCTTCGCAATAACTCAACTTGTATTCGTCCGATGGGATCAACGTATGGATTGCGTAGATCAATTTGCCGAGCAAGTGTTGGGTGTTTGGCCAACAACCGACTCTCAAATGTTTCTTCCAGCAACGCGCGGCCTTCTTCGAAAGACGTTCGCAGCATGGGATAAAAAGTTTGTGCCAAGCTGGGCTCAACCAATTTCAAATATTCTTCGGCCACCAGTAGATCGGCTTTGCCAAGCGCGGTGGCCGCACTGTCCAAAGTGCTCGCGAAGAACGGCCACTGGGCCAACATCATTCTTCTCAGATCAACGGGCAGTTGTTTTAACCCCTCTGCGACTCCGAAGAAGGACGGAACCGGCAATCGAACCTGGGTCCACGACATGACCCACGGAATCGCACGCAGATCTCGCAACTCCCGCACACGCCCAGATCGGTACACAGGTCTGCTGGCAATCTTCAGCGAGCCAATTTCCCGGATCGGTGTGAATTGTTCGTAAAACTCAAAGAAACCCGGAACGGCGAGCAACGAACGATATGCGGCAGTTGACGTTTTCGCAGCGGCGTCCATCGCCGCGATCCATTCCACGGGGACAGAACGGTACTCTCCCTTTACGTCGCGCGCAGCTGCCAGACTCAGGTGATAGAGCAATTGTTCAAGATGACGGTGCGCAAACTCGGGATGGCTATAGCGATCCGACAATGCTTCGCCTTGCTCTGTAAGCCGCATTCGGTAGCCAACCGTACCTGGTGGCAAGCTCGCAAGAGCTCGACCTGCGCTGCCGCCACCGCGCGCGGTTGAGGTGCCTCGGCCATGGAAAAACCAGACGGTCACGCCGTGTCGTTTTGCCTGCACCGCAATTTCTTCTTGCGCCCGGTAAAGAGCCCAATTCGCTGCCAGAAATCCCGCGTCTTTGTTTGAATCGGAATAGCCGATCATCACTTCAAGTCCACCGCGTGCGCGAACGTGGGCCGCGAAGGCAGGTTGCAATAACAACCGGTTCACCGTGGCCGGAGCATTTTCAAGATCGGCGAGGGTCTCAAACAATGGAACGACATCAAACGGCAAAGCCGCTCCGGGCGTGTACAGGCCAACCTCGCGCGCGAGCAAGAATACTTCAAGTATGTCCGCCGCCGAACGAGTCATGCTAACGACGTACGCACCGTATGCCTTCCAAGACCGCAACGATTCGAGAGCTACGCGTAGCACGCGTGATTGCGGCTGCCATCCGACTGGTGCCAGCGGTCTGCGCGAAGCCAATTCTTTGATCAACAGGGATTCGCGCTCGTCTGCATTCAAAGCGGCATATGAATCGGTAACCCCGGAACATGCGAACAGCTCAGCCACCGCCTCCGTGTGTGCCCGTGACTCCTCTCGAAGATCGAGCGACACAAGATCGAGACCAAAGGTCCGCGCACGCACCTCAAAGGGGCGCACAAGAGACTGCTCGGCTTCGGGCAGCGACAGAGCGCGCAACGATTCGGCCAATAGCGAAATGTCGGCAAACAACGCTTCGTTCGTCGTGTATGCCTGTGGTTCGCCAGCCTCGATGGCTCGAAGGCGGGACTGCATCAATCGACACACGTCGCGCAAAGGTTCGTCCATCAATCGATCGTCTGGTGGCATCGAAGCCAGTGCCGCCTCGAACCTACTTTGTAGCGCATCCGGAATCTTCACTCTTTCAGCCGATATCGAAAGATCGCGAATCAACAGTTCCAGCTCACGCAAGTATTCTGCAACAGCTTGCTGATGCGCAAACGCCTGTGCCCATTGGGTCACCTCGGCAATAACGTTGGGATTGCCGTCGCGATCGCCTCCTATCCAACTGCGAAACACAACGGGCGGCAGCAACGTAGGCCGCAAACCGTAGTGCGCAAGCACGGCTTTTTCCAGATCGTCAACCAAACGAGGTATCGTGAGCCACAGCACCCGGGGCAGGTAGTGCAAGCTCCCTCGCACCTCATCTTGTACGGAAGGTCGCGACTTCCTGAGCTCTCGAGTCGACCACAGCAAACCAATTCGCGCGTTCAGTTCCTTGTGGTTCTTGCGTTCTAGTGATTGTTCAATCTGTTCAAGGTGCTGCCGAACTGTTCGCCGCCGCGTTTCCGTCGGGTGTGCCGTGAACGTCAAGTGCAACCGCACCTGGCTCAGCAAATCAACTGCTTGCTCGTATGAAAAACCATTCTGCTTGAGTGTACCAACCATCGACATCAACGATTCACGTCGTGGATGTTCCGCGGAACTGTTGGACTCACGTTCGGCGTTGACGCGCGCCCGTTGACGTTCCTCGGCAACATTGATCAAATGAAAGTACAGTGAGAACGCCGACACCAGACCTTCGGCGTCTTTGGTCGACAAACTCCGGATGTGCTGGCCTAGCTTTTGCGCCAGATCACCTTGCGAAAGTGGTGACTCCGCAATGCTCTTGGTCTTGCGAATGTCTTTGACCGATGCTCGGATTTGCTCGGCCAAGTCAAACGCACTCTTGCCCGACAAAGCGAGTATTTGTTGTCCCAGCGCACGAGCCAGCGTGTTCACCTCTGAACGAAGTGGGGCTGGAGCCGGCGCAGCTTCAGTTCCGAGCTCAATCGTCACATCAATGTCGGGGTTCGTCATTGCCGAGGGTCCTGACTCAAACATCCCCGTTTGGCAAGGGTCGTTGAACGTCTTGTTGGCAAGCGTTCTTTAATACAGAACGTTATATTAACATCAATCTATTGGACGGAAGAGGACGGCGAACGTAGATCCCCTGCCCATGAACGATCTCTCCGTGCCGTCGCCCCTCGTCGGCGTGCGCGTTCTTGTTGTCGGAACAGGAACCGAGATTGGCAAGACTCACGCTACCGCTTGCCTGCTCGCGCAAGCACGTGCGCAGGGGCGGAGCGTGCGAGGCTACAAGCCGATTGCGACAGGAACCGACCACCTTTGCGAGGATGCACAGAGGCACGCCGAAGCGCTCGGCTCTCCCTACCTCCACCCGAGCTTCTCGTACCGCCGCCCGGTGTCGCCGCACCTTGCAGCGCGCGAGGAAGAACGGCCGATCGACCTCGAGGTGATTCGCCGAAAAGTGGATGAACTGGCACAGGGGAGTGACGCTGTTCTCATCGAGAGCGCGGGGGGACTATTCACGCCGCTCGGCGAAACCTTCACCAACGTGGAGCTGGTTCGCTGTCTGATGCCTGCGACCGTCTTGCTGGTGGCGCCGGACAGATTGGGTGTACTCCACGACGTCGGCGCCTGCGTGACTGCGGCGCGTGTATGTGGCATCGAGTTATCCGCACTGGTCTTGTCGGCACCGGGCATTCCGGACGCATCGACAGGGAGCAACGCACTGGAGCTCGAACGCGTCGGCATGCTCGCGGTCGCGGGCGTATTCCCGAGGGCGAGGTGGGACGCCAAAGAGAGTCAGGATATCGCAGCACGGGTTTGGAAGGCATTGGCATGAGCGCAGAAACTGAAATCACTCTTGATCTCCGCAGAGCAGGTCGCATCGGCTTCGACGAAGCTATCCTTTGTCCCGGCAAGACCGATGAGCACTTGCAGATCATTCTCGATCGAGCCGAGGCGTCGGCGTTGTCCCTCCTTCTTACGCGGATGACACCCGCGCAGCTCGACGCGCTCTCGGACAAGCATCGGGCTCACATCGACTACGAGCCGGTTTCGAGGACCGCCTATTTCGGGCACCGGCGAGAGCCCGTGGGCCCCGTACGGGTGTGCATCGTCGCTGCGGGCACCTCTGATGCGTTTGTCACCCGGGAGATTGAGCGGACCCTGCGCTACTACGGCGAGACCGTCACATCTTTCGTAGACGTCGGCCTCGCTGGGGCGTGGCGCGTGCTGGAGCGGGTCGACGAGATTCGGTGCTTTCCGGTTGTGATTATCGTTGCCGGGATGGACGCAGCCTTGCCCACTGTCGTCGGGGGCTTGGTGGGGAGCGTCGTTGTCGCCGTACCGACCTCGAACGGATACGGAGTTGCAGCGGGCGGGATGAGCGCGCTTCATGCCGTCTTGGCGAGCTGCTCGCCGGGACTCACTGTGCTCAACATCGACAACGGCTACGGAGCGGCCTGCGCCGCGCTCCGCGTGTGTCGGGTCATCGATGAGGCGGAATCGCGCGGGCGCGCGGCCAAGGCTGCGACGTGAGTCGAGCGCACGAGGGTACTGAACGCAACGCGGTCGACGATGGTCAGGCGAGTTCGCCGAACGAGGTGAGCGACGCGGCAACAACGAGGTCAGAAGGGGGCCTCGTGGAGTATCATTGCGCGACGTTCGCCCTCCTTACCCAGCATGGCAAAGAGCAGGTCATCGGTCCGCTATTTGCTGAGCGGTGGAACGCACGGGTGCAGCTGGTAAAGAGTTTCGACACAGACTCCCTCGG
>JAYUPZ010000126.1:0-4753 GCA_043759805.1 Myxococcales bacterium
GTGTGATCCTCCTCGATCGATTTGCTTCGATCAAAAAATAGATCCGCGTACCAACCATTGGGGATCTCGACCGGGACACAACCCTCCTTTTTTGTTTCAACGTTCACGGCATTGTTGATGAACGCCATCTGCGCATCGCTGAATGGCCGACCCTCGCGCTGTGCGGTGGCCATTCCTTGCAACATACTGGCAGCGTTCGAAAGGTTCTGAAAGTAGCGTTGGATGTTCTCTGCCTGCGACTGGAATTCCAGGGGCCCCGCCTTGACGACGAGGTCTACCACCTTCACACCGGCCGAGGCGTAGCGGCCCAAAGCGGCAAAGAATTCGGGGTATGGCTCGACATACGCATCCGGGAACTCACAGAGATAAACACTGGAATACGATGGCTTCGCATACAAAAGCGTGTCGTGTCGCAATTGGGCCCAGGATCCCAGTTGCGCGTTCAGGATGCGCAAATTCCAGGCCTCCGTGCTGGCAACTGCGGGCAATCCGGTTTGCGGTACGGATGGCGAAAGTTCGCGTAGCGAATGCAGCCACAGGTTGTAAAGATTGGCTGACCAAAACCCGGGCTCGTGGCTATCGACGAGCACGCGCATCTTCGCCAGGGCCCCGGGCAAAGCCTTGAACGATGATAGATCGGTGTTCAATCCGAGTGCGCCATTGTTCTGTAGCACCGCGAAGCCCACATCCAGTGGGTTCGGCATCATGCGCTTTTGCGGAAGGCGATCATAAACCACGTTTGAGAAGACGTCAGAGTCCACGACGTAGCGTTGTCCGAAGATCAAGAAGCTGCGGTTAAGCGGCAAGGTTGGCACGGTGCCATCGTTGACCATGAAGTGACTGGCGATTTTTTGCGCACCGTAGCCGCCCGTGATGATTGCCCTCGAAACTGCTTCATCGGACGCCGTGCGTGCTTTTTCAAGTCCGCCTAGATCAGCCACGAGCGCCGCCACCTGCGGCACGGTCATGTAATCGCTTTCGCCCACGAACAACCGAACGGCGGAATCGATGGTGTCCCAGTCCTTTGCTGCGTTCGCGTTCATCAGCTCCCACAAGAGCAACATCACTTTGAATTGCTGCGGGCGAAATACGGTCTTACCGTCCGGCAGGGTTTCGATGAGACGCATATCGACGCGGCCAAGCCACATCATGCTGCGAAAATAGCGATGCAGGCGACCTCCGCCGTAAATTTCGAACTGTTCGTCGTCGTAGTGTCCGCGTGGCTTGAACTGCGAAAAGTCGAGGACGCGCTCTACGTCAAACAGTGTGAGTTTCTTCAAGCCGTCCGCAGCAAAAGCGGCGGAGAAAAAGGTTTTGATTTGTTCCGAGCTGGCACCGGCCACCGGCGGTTCGATCTTTTTCGTCAGCAGCGACAGCGCCACCGCAAGGTACAAATCTGCGTCTGCCTTGGTTTGCTCCAACGCTGAGGACACGGCGAGACGAGCACGCATCTCCACCAACATCCGTTGGAGCGCAGGCACAAGCGCGGCCTGTTCCACCTGCATCAAGATTGCGTCGTACGAGCGATGAACCGCATCCAACATTGCATCGGCGGAAACAAACACCGGCAGGTGCTGGTGATAAACAGCCGCATATCCACGCAGGAAGGTTGGAAACCGTTGTCGATCCACAAAGACAAGGCCCTTGTCACCGAGCACTTTCAACTCGGTGTCGTTCAACCGTAGATCCGAGGCCTGAATCTTTTCAAGGCCACTGCTTTTTAAAGGGTCATAGCCAAGCGCTCCCTTGGCCGCGGGATACTTCGCCAAAAGAGCCAGAGCGTCGGCCTTCTGCGCCTCTTCGAGCGTCTTTCCGAGAGCTGCGAATGCGGGCCCTTCAGGCGCAAGTCCTTGAACGGTCTGTGTGACGTCAACACTCGGGCCACCAAATACGGGTGCGGGGACCGTTCCGCCCGATCCGCCGGTGGTGGTATCCATGCTCCGCCCACCCGTGGCCCCCGCGGTATCCATGCTACGTCCACCGGTGGAGGAAGCGTTGCCGCCGCGACCCTCAGAGCATCCCAGAAGCGGCGCGCAAAGAATAAAAGGGATGAATCGGCGCACGCGTGTTGAGCTAACCACGACGCCGGGCGTTGCAAATTCCGCGCCGACTCGAAACACCTGCGAAAGTGCTCAGTCCCCTACTCTCAAGCTGCGGCACCGCCAGAATTCTGATGCCCACGACAGTGCTGTCATGGTTAGGTCGCTGCCAGGAGGCAAGAGCAGCGCATGACGCGTGACGAACAGGCATACATCGAGCAACACAAGCGGCGTTTGTCGTGGATGCCGTGGCTTTACTTCACGCTCAAAGACAAACAACGTGCCTGGGCACTGCAGTGGCAGACCGATGTTCAACGTGAGTTACAAAGGCTGGAGACGATCACCATCGCCGAGGGTTGCTTCATCTCGCCAGGCGCGCAGCTTTTTGCCGAACCCAGCCGACCCATCCTGCTAACGGGCATGGGAACGAGCATTGGCGCCGGGGCTTTCATTCACGGACCGGTAACGATCGGTTCACGTGTCAGCATCAACGCCCGTACGAGCATCGATGGCGGCTCGGCTGGCGTGACCATCGGCGACGACACACGCATCGCCATGGGGGTCGCCATCTACGCCTTCGACCACGGCTTGTCGGCATCGGAGCCAATCCGCACGCAAGCCGTCACATCGAAGGGCATTCAAATCGGCAAGGATGTTTGGATCGGCGCCAACGCCGGCATCACGGACGGCGTTCGTATCGGTGATGGTGCTGTCGTTGGGATGGGCGCCGTCGTCACACAGGATGTGGCGCCCGGTGTGGTTGTGGGAGGGGTTCCCGCGCGGCCAATAGGCCACCGGCGATAACACCGCTGCCAGAACGAACGCCAACACGGCCTCGGTCTTATTTGTTGTGGCTCGGAACTCGAATCTTTAGTCGGGGTGAAAGGATTCGAACCTTCGGCATCCTGCTCCCAAATCGGCCCAAACGTATTGCAGATGTTCACATCGATTCGCAAGGGGTTGATTTCATAGGAGAGGATGCCGCAGTGCTGCCGGGGAAATCGCAACGGTTTACATCGATTGCGATCGGTTTTGGTTCACCCGTGGTTCACGGATCCAGTGATGGCAGGGCCCCCGATGATTGGCTGACGGTGAAGGAAGCAGCGGCCCATCTCAAGGTGTCGACTGCCACCCTCTACAAAATGTGCGATCGCGGCTATATCCGCTACTCACGGGCGATCAACTCGATTCGGATCGCGACAAGTGAGCTTGCCCGTTACGTTGCGGATCGGAACGGCATCCGGACTGCGTTCGGTACGCGGAAACACATCCCGGGGGAGGAATGAGATCGAGTGGAGCGGCCGGTGGCTCCGTTAAAACGTACCAGCCAGCCCGAATGTCATCCCACCCGGCAATGGCACGGCGGTGAAACTGACGTCCCGCTTTCGAGGTACGGTTTTGAATCCCATCACCATATTGACGATTGGCATGCCTGCAAGCAAAACAAAGGACAAGAATTCAACGGAATCGAAACAAGCGCCGAACTCGCCCTCTTCGCGACACTGACTTCGCGGCAACAAATAAAGTCCGAGACCCGCGAGACCCATACTTGCGTTTACGACCAATGACCGACGCATGTTTCCAGGGGCGTCGTTCATCCAATCAACAAGTGGACCAGAAAACAGAACGACGGGCGCAGCCAATGAAAGGAACAATGTCTTGCTGCCCCCATTCTTGTCCGCAATGGTCCCAGGAATCGTCAGCACCAAGAAAACCGGGATGACTTGCCATCCATACCAAGTCGTTTCCATTTCTACGGCTTGGGGTATCTCGACAGCGCTGTTCGCATGGGGTGCCTCGGCGGCGATCGAAGAAACGAACAACCACATTGCTGCGATCGATGTATTCATGGGCTTCCTTTCTCCGTTGATTTGTTTGTCGAGCTTCCATCCGTACCCATTGCGAGCTGGGCGAGTTTTTTAACCTGTTCACGATCAAGGCCAACGGCCGCTCGCACCGAGGTTCCTTCCGCTTCGATTTTCAGTTTATCGAGCGCCGCCAACAAGGGCGCAGCTGACGAGTCCCCTCCTATTGCCGAAGAGAGTTTAGCCCGAAGTTCGAAGAACGCTAATCGACTTGTCTCGAGCCCCTTCAGCATCGACTCGCGGTCTGCAAAGGCGACTAAAACATTGGCAGCGTGTTCAGACAAAGACAATTCCAACCCAATCGCGTTCAAAACCGATGCCGACCCTGCACCTTTTCGATCTTTTAACTGCTTGAGCTGACGTTCGGAAAACTTTGCAGCGAGCGGGAGATGGACAATATCAGTTCGTTCAAACCATTTCTCCGCCTGCATGGCGCGAATCAATACGACGGACGTGCCAATCATCCACGAATCGCCCTGGCGCTTAACTACCAAGTTGGTGTTTGCATTGCTCGAACCGCGCGACAACTGCAACTGCCCCCCGGCTTCGACCACGGTGCGTTGGGCAATCTGGTCTGACATTCCGGCTGTCCCTTTCAGACCAACCGAAAAATTCAACCCCATCGGGTCTGCGCACCAGGTAACCGTCTCAATCCCTATAATATCAGCGGACCGAATTGAAAGTCGGTTTAGCAGGACATCAGCGATGCTCCTCACTTCGATTCGTTGATTGTAGGCACCGACGTTCGCAAGAACAGTCGTATCACAACTTGTTTCACCTGGTGTCGGGGTGGATGGGAGCGCAGACGCTAAGCGATCGCCGCTGTTTGAGCGTTTGAAGTACAGCGCC
>JAYUPZ010000127.1:0-4750 GCA_043759805.1 Myxococcales bacterium
AATCCCAAGTCGGATCGCATTTGTGAGTGGCAAAACAAGATTTTGCGAAACACGCTGTCGTCCGGCAAAAAGTCCGACCAGGTGCAGGAAATCGAGCGCCTTGGTGCGGCGTACCGAATGGTGTCGCAGATGCCCGAGGCCAAGAAGAACGTTCTTGAGGAATGCAAGAATGCCTTCCACGACACGACCAAGGAATTGGCGCTCATCTGGCACAAGGAAGCCCAGAAGACCAAGAATCAGGATACCTACAAGTTGGTGCGTTTCATCTACCGCGAGTACCTGAAGTACTTCGAGAATGAAAAGGGCGCCGACGACATGCTGTTCTACTACGCGGAAGTCCTGTGGATGACCGAGCAGTGGCGCGAGGCTGCAGACGCTTACACGCACTTCGTCGAAAAGAATCCGAAGCACAAGGACGCCAAGGACGCCGCCTATGCTGCTGTGTTGTCGTGGAAGAACGCCATCGGACAGGTCGGTGATATGCCGCCGCCCAAACCCAAATCGGGCGAAGACGAGAACAAGAAGCTCGAGATCCCCGACCACCAGCTGAAGATGCTTCAGGCTTTCGATACGTACATCAAATACGTGCCGGATAGCGAAGAGCTCCCAAGCATCAAGTACCGCAAGGCGCGCATTTTCTACGAATACAACCACTTCGACGAAGCCGTGCCGCTATTTGCCGATCTCGTCGAGCACCATCGCAACACCGAACTCGGTATTTTCTCGGCGAACTTGTTGCTTGATTCACTCAACATTCTCAAGCGCACCAAGGAGATCCTCGTTTGGGTGGACAAGTTCCTCAAAATGCCCGAGCTGATGAAAGACGAGGAATTTGCCAAGCAAATGATCTCGATCAAGACCGACGCGCTCGTTCGCGAGGCGAAGGAGTTCGAGGCTCAGGGCAAGTTCAAGGAGTGCGCGCAGTCGATGGTGGCAGCGGCAGAAACCCTGCCGGAACATCCAGAGCACCCCACGCGACTTTACGACGCCGCTCTCTGTTTCCAGAACGCCCGCCTGGTGGGCCAGGCAATCCGCTTTCGTCAGGAGTTGATCGAGAAATACCCGACCAACCCGCTTTCACAACGTGCGCTCTACCAGATCGCTTCTGGTTTCCACCAGCTCGCGTATTACTCACGTGCCTCCGAATTCTACGAGCAATACGCGAACAAGTTTCCGGGCGAATCGCAATCACCGAAAGCACTCGGCAACGCGGCGGTCTTCCGCATGGGCCTCGGCGAGTACGAAGCCGCCACGAAGGACATGAACGCCTATATCAAGTATTACGGTGCGAAAGAACCGGAAGATTCGGCTGCAGTGTACTTCCAGATGGGCCAGATTTTCGAGAAAGAAAATCGCAAGGCCGACTTGCTCAAACACATGCAGGACTACCTGAAAAAGTGGGGCAAGAAAGGCGGCGTCGACAAGGAGATCCTTGCGCACTTCCGCATCGGCGAAATGTTGTGGCAGCAATCTTGCCCGGTCGCCGGCGTCAATGGCGCCTGCATTGAGGTCAAGCGCGTGGACGTATCCGGTCGTGCAAAGGCCTTCGACAAGTTGCGCCGCGACGCAAAGAAGAAGGGCAAGAAGGTTGCTCTGCCAAAGAGTACGCAATGCGGACCTCCGACCTCAACGAAGGTGACCGTTCACGAACGCAAGGCGTCCCTCGCAAAGGAAGCGCTCAAGCACTTCGATGTGGCGCTGAAGTTATTCGACAAGGGTGAGTCGCTTCAAAGGATCCCGGCCGAGGGTGCCGAGAAGGTTGAACGCGCAGGGCTTGCAACCTACGCTGCAGCCGGCGCGGCTTTCTATCAAGCCGAAGAGCAGTACGAAAAGTTCTTGCTCATTGAGTTCCCTCGGGATCTCGATTTCCAGCAGCCGAACGACTACTACACGCCAAAACAACAGAAGTCGATGAAGGCGAAATTCGAGGATTCGACGAAGCGCTTTAACAAGTACTTCGAGGAGAAGTCGGTGCTGACCCTGAAACTGGCGGGTGATCCAGCAAAGAATCAGCAAGGTTTCTACGAGCGCGTCTTCCCCTTCAAGATTGCTCACTGGACGATCGCTTCGGCAGCCCGCATTGGGCAGGTCTGGCAGAACTTCGCGGACCAGATGTACACGGCTGAGATTCCGAAGGATCTGAAAGAAGAAGATTCGTGGGGTAACCGACCGCGCGAAATCTACTGCGACGCTTTGATGGACAAAGGTGAGCCAATCGAATCGAAGGGTGTCACAGGCTTCGAGGTTTGCCTCAAGGGTGCAACCGAGCAGTCGTGGTTCAACGACTGGTCGCGTCTGTGCGAGGTCGAGCTATCACAAATGATGCCGTCGGATTATCCGCTGGCTTCCGAGATGAAACCTGAAGCGGGTTACATGGCAACGGTGATGTCGCCGGCGCCGGTGTTGACTGAGCTGCCCGAAGAATCCAAGGCCATTTCTGCTGCCGCGCCCGAGTGAAAAGGACTTCGCAATGAAAAAGCAAACCTTCACGAATCTCGTTCGCAATACAACCCTGGGGCTTATCTCGATGGGCCTGCTGCTCGCCGGTTGCGGCGGTCCGCAAAAACGCAAGGACGACGGCGTCTCTGAAAGCGGCGACGTCGACAGCACCGGCGCACCGGCCGATCCGATGGCGGTGCTGGCTCAAAAAGAAAAGCCGGTACGCGCCGTCTCGGAGGAAGAGCGCGAATCCTTTGCAAAGGCCGCTGCGATCTACCTTGATGTCAGCAAGAGCGGAACGCTTTCGGCTTCCGACTGCAACAAGGCCGCGGATGCTTTCGGAGATGCCGCCGATGACAACCCCAAGCTGAGCGAGGCACGTTACAATCAGGCCCGCTTGCTTCTCGAGTGTGGTCGCCAAAATGAGGCGATGGAGATCTTCAAGAAACTTGCCTCGGGACCCACACCGAACGCACGCGCCGTGACCAACCTTGGTGTTGCCGCCTGGCAACGTGGCGATCGTGCAGAAGCCGAGCGGATGTTCATCAAGGCTGTCGAACTTGATCCGAACATCAACTCGGCCGAAGCACGCAACAACCTGGCTCAGATCCTGCGAGACCGGATGATGGCCTCGAAGGGAAACGAGCGAAACACACACGCCGGTCAGGCAATTCGCCACCTGCGCACCGTGCTCGCGATCGATGGCAACAATCTGAAAGCTTACGCTTCGCTGTGTCACATTTACTTCGAGCTTGGTCTTGATGACATGGCCCGGCTCGTCGGTGATCAGGCAGTTCGTCGCGCGGCCGAAATCGCAACCGGCAAGTATGAAGAAGAGGGAGCCTCGAATTCCGATGAGGTTGCCGCTGCGGACGCGAAAAAAACCGGCAAGAAGGCCAAAAAGGGTAAGGGCGATGAGTCGCAAACCCGTCGCGTGAACGCCTCGGTTGCGGGCACGGGTTATACGAAAACGATGAATGAGCACCTCGCACTGGTTTTCAACACGCTCGGTCTGGTTGATCTCAAGAAGAAATCCGTTTCGAGCGCGCTCGCCAACTTTGGACGCGCGATCGAAAAGGATCCCGGGTTCTTCGAGGCGCGCATGAATCGCGCGGCCATCTCCTTGAACTTCCGTAACTACGGCACCGCCGAAGAAGATTTCCGTGCCGTCATTAAGCAACAGCCGAATAACCTTGAGGCCGTTCTCGGACTTGGCGTTGCGTTGCGTGGCAATCGCAAGGCCGACGAGGCCGAGCAGCAATACGTCGCCGCGATCAAGTTAAACGCGGGCGATGCGCGCAGCTATTACAACCTGGGCTTGCTCTACCAGGACTACAAGGGCGGCCAGCGGCCCGAGCTGGAAAAGGCCCAGCAGTACTACCGCGACTTCGCAGGGAAATCTGGCAACGGTGCCACTGCCGAGCTCAAGAAGGACGCGCAAAAGCGAATCAAGGATATCGACGATCTCTTTGCCGCCTTTGCCGAAGCCGAGAAGATGCAGCGCGAGTTTGAGGAAATGCAACGCAAGCAAGAGCAACAAGACAAACAGAACCAGGAAGAGCTCAAGAAGATGCAACAGCTCGAAAAGCAGCAGGGCGGTGCGACTGACCCCAAGGCGGCCCCTGCGCCCGCCTCTGCAGCCGCACCTGCTCCTGCCGCTGGTTAGTCGCCCGAGACGCATTGCGTTTTGATGGGCTTGAGTCAAATCCAAATATTTGTAAGAATTTGTGGAACCTCCGCCCGTCCCGATTGTCTTAGCGTTGACCGGATCTATTGCGGGCAATCAAGCAAAGATCGAAGACCGACCGACCGAAGACAGGAAACCCCAACCATGAAGACGATGACACGCGTGATGACAGCGATGGTTCTCGGCCTCACTTTGCTGAGTGGCTCAGCTGTGCTGGCTCAAGAGCCAACCAAAGGTGCGGCAAAAGGCGCCGAAGAAGGCAACGTCAAGTACAACGCGAAGACCGTTTACGACTTCGAGGATGATCTCGTTGAGGGCGATCTGCAGGCCCCTGACGGCGAACTCATCAACTCGGTGGGCGCTGTGAAACAAGAAAGCCTCATCGAGATCCGCCGCGACTTTATTCCCGAGATGTTGAAGTCGCTCGAAGACATTTAGTTTCGTCTTCCCCCGCTTTACAGCGGGAATAGGTCCCACGGTTCGTAGCTTGCTTGCCCGCCAGATCCCGAACCGAACGTAAACAGGAGACCCGTATCATGGCCAATCCGAAAGTGCCGCTTCGTTTTCAAATCTTCCGCGGCAACGATTTTATCAGTGAGGAGCTCATCAGCGAGCCCGTCATCA
>JAYUPZ010000128.1:0-9912 GCA_043759805.1 Myxococcales bacterium
CTGGGATGGCTATAGTCCAACGGACGGCCCGAACAACAAGGGCAATATGAACTCTTACAACCACTACGCTTTTGGCTCAGTGGGAGAATGGATGTACGCGAACATCGCCGGCATCGATCACGACCCGGCAATCCCAGGCTGGAAAGCGATCGTGATCCACCCACAACTGGGCGGCGGATTGACCCGGGCGCGGGCTGAATACCGTTCCCCGCGGGGAACGATTGCCACCAACTGGCGCATCAACTCAAATCGCTTCGTGTTGGACGTGCAGATCCCGGTGCATGCCAATGCGACCGTCATCCTTCCTGTCACCTCGGAAGAAGGCGTACAGGAGGGCGGTCTACCCGTGGTGGGCGGTCAAGCAAGGCGTGACTTGAAGCCACTCGGCGCGCGCGAGGGCGGCATGGCCTACGCCGTTTCTTCGGGCAATTATCAATTTTCAGCTCCGCTTCCCCGACAGTAAACTGCCGTGAATACGCCCGAAGACTACATGGGCCTCGCGCTACAACAGGCAGAAGAAGCAGGCCGACGCGGTGAAGTCCCGGTCGGCGCGGTTGTGGTACGTAACGATCAGGTGTTGGCGACTGCGTTCAACGAACGCGAACTCAGTTCAGATCCAACGGCCCATGCCGAATTGCTCGCCCTGCGTCGCGCAGCCGCGGCAGTCAACAGCTGGCGTCTCATCGATGCCGATTTGTACGTCACACTCGAGCCCTGTCCCATGTGTGCCGGTGCCATCGTCAACGCGCGGATCAAGCGCGTTTTCTACGGCTGTGACGATCCGAAGGCCGGCGCCGCCCGATCGCTCTATTCCTTGCTTGAAGACTCGCGCCTCAACCACCGCGTGCAGGTGGTGCCCGGTGTGCGGGCGACCGAAGGCGCCGACTTGTTGAAGGCTTTTTTTGCGCGGTTGCGAAAGGCGAAAACAGAGCCGTCAATCTGACGGTGGCTCCTTCGATTCACGGTCCGTCCGTACCCAACCCTTTTGTCGCTTGCCGCTGATGAAAGACAGATACAGAGGGAGCTTCCAGAGAAAATAAAAAGGAATGCTGGCCAGTGTCCGGAAGGGAACAGTATCACGCGCAAAGCGTGCCCACGAGATCCCCACGGCGACTGCAACGGCAAAAAGCGAGGCCATGGCGACTGCGACGGGTGCCGGCGGCGACAGGCCAATTCCCCACAAAAGCGTGCCAGCGCACACCGTGAAGAGCAGGACCGCCACCAACATGGCGAGCGGGGGGACCGCCAGATCAAGGGCCTGAACGAGGCGAGCCGGGTTTCGAGTGAAGCCCGCTCGCGCGAGGCGTGGTCCGAACTGAATCAGCGTGGCCAACATGCCATGCTCCCACCGTTTGCGTTGCCCGATGGCAGCCTGTGCTGCGTTTGGCAACTCACTTTGCACCTGAACCTCCGGGCAGAAATAGGGAGGGTGGCCAAGCAAAGACAGATCAAGGCCCATGGCGAGATCTTCGACCAGGTTATCACCGTAGGGCGGGGCTTTTCGTATCACCCCCCAGGGGAAGGCCATCCCGCTACCCATCAGGTGGCAAGGAACCCCGATGCGTTTGAGGCCAAGGGGTCGCACGCGGTTGCGAACGAGAAAAGCGAGCGCCGAAATCGTCGTTCGCGGTGTGGCGGTTGCGGGCGCGCGCAGAAGATAATCGGCCTGAATCGGACGATTCAACGACACGGCCACGCGGGCAAGGTGTTCGATGCCGCCCTGGCTGATGGTGCAATCGGCGTCGAAAATGACAAGCACATCGGGAGCGCCCGTGCGATTCAAGTGCTCCATGCCAAAGGCAAGTGCAAAACCCTTGCCCCGACGTTCTGGATCCTGGCGGGCGATGGCTTCGGCACCGGCCTCTGCTGCCTGCGCCTGGGTGTCATCGCTGCAGTTATCCGCGACCACCACGAGTCGATCGGTGGTTGCAAGCTCGCGCAACAACAATGCAACGGTGCCGGCAATCGAAGCACTTTCGTTGTGAGCCGGAACCAGCACAGCGATGCGCGGTCGATGCGGGCTGCCGGTTTTGGTTTTGAATGCACCAAGCTGGGCCAGTAGGCATTGCAGGAAAAACACAGACGCTGGCACCGCTAACCCGAGAGCGGCGAAGAGAAGGGCAGCGTGAAAAACAGCCATGGTCGACGGCAATCTAGCCGGTCTGGTCCGACCTCGCTAACGCCGTGCACGCTCGGATGAAGGCGCCGTGATGGTGGGGTCCGTCCGTGCACGGCGGGCCCGAGCGGCCAGATCCCCCAGCGCGCGGGCCAGGGCTTCCGCAATCGCTTCCTGAACTTGGGGACGCAACAGCTCGACACCCTCCTCGACATGATCAATGTAGCCGACCTCAACCAGGATCCCGGGCATGGTGAGCCCTTCAAGTACGTCGAGTGCGGCCCAGTTCTGTTTGATTCCGCGGTCGGCGGCCTTGCCACGGGTGTCGGCGAGCTCCCACTGCAATCGCTTGGCCGCCTCCAAACTTTGTTCCACAAGTTCGCGGGTACGATTGAGTCGCCAAATGGCGTCGGTTTTCCCGTTCGCGCGTGAGGCATGCAGGGCCGCGACGCGATCAGCATTGGCAACCGGCAGGACATATAACTCGAACCCGCGATCGGTACCGCGATTCAAGGCAGCATTGGCGTGAATGCTGACAAAGAGCGAAGCACCCGCCTCGTTGGCGCAGCGAACCCGGGACCGTATGGTCATGAACTCGTCGCGTTGCCGACACAGCACGACTTTTAAGTTTCGATTTTTGCCTAAATGCAGATTCACCCGCTCGGCGATGGCCAACGTGATGCGCTTCTCAAAGATCCCTGGCTCCACCCCCGATGCACCAAGGTTGGTTCCCCCATGTCCAGCATCGATGGCGACGACGAAGTTGCCCTCTGCCGGGGTTCCACCCAGCAACAGAGCGACAACCAACGTGTGCAACAGGATCACGGTTCTATCGTATCGTGAATTTCGCGCTATGCTGCTTTTCTAACCGTGGCAACGCAAAGGCGCACCCCCATTGGCTTCAACCTGACGGCAATTCTGGCGGGCCTGTCACTGTTGGACCTGGTTTTTCACCGTACGTTTGCGCGGTTTTCATTGCCCGATACGGACTTTTCGCCGAAGACCAATCTCTGGTTGATGGGCGCCGGCACCTTCATTGGCTATCTTTGCGCCCTGCTCGGTGTTGCGGTCATTGCACTGGCTCTATCGTCACCAGACAACCGGCGCGAGTTGTTCCCTCGCGCGATTCAAGCCAGCCTGTTCTTCATCGCACTTATCTATTGTGCGCTCGTGTTGCGCGCCGTCTGGATCACCGATGAACGGTTCGGCCTTCATCTACAAATCAGCTACGGATTTCTTGTTACTTTTGCGATGTCTGGTTTGTGGTACGTTAAGCCCAGGCGGCCGTTGTCGCTTGCGACGCGGCTTGGTGCAACGCTCGTCATGTTGCCCCTGCTCACGCATACCTTCCTGGCGTTCGCGCATCAGGCACAACTGTTGACCGGTCCCGCGGTATTTTTCTGGACCGGTCGTGCTTCGGAACTGCTCGGTTTTCTGGCACTTTTCCTTTCGCCGTTGTGGTTGCGCGATGACCGTGCATCGGCGATCGCGTTGTGGCAGCGCGTCGTCGCCATCGCGGCTTCGTTTTTGGCACTCGCAGGTGTATTGGCGCTCGTGTCGTTTCGATTCGATCTCACCTCGGCGTTGTTTCTGCAAGGCGTGCGTTTGCAATTGCCATCCATGGAATCCCTTTTCGGTAAGGCGTATCTGCTGTTGATTGCGCTCGCATTCGCGGGTGCTGCTGCCGCGGTGGTTACACAGGGACGGCACAAGGGTGCCTCACGCCTGATTGCCTATGGCTTCCTGCTCACGCTGTTTGCAGGATTTCCCGGAAGTTATGCCGGTGCCTCTGCCACATCACTCGCTGGCTTGTTGAGCATCGCGGTTGGCCTGAAACGACGCGGCGCCATCGACGTTTGCGGTCCTGCGGCGCATGAAGATGAGCGCAAAACCGAGGCCGAGCGGCACGACGAAGTGCAAAAGGCCAAAGACAAACTCGAAGCGATCGCGTGAAATCATCGCAGTCGATGGGTAACGCAGTCGCACGCCCGTCAATTCGAGAAAGGGTCCTTCGTGTCCGGAAAGTTCGGTGACCGGCGCATGGGGGTTCGGATCGGACCAGGGACGAGCGTCGTGCCAGGTTACGAGTGCGCCTGTCGCGACTGAAACCAACAACGAACCTGCGACGAAGAGTTGGCGCGAACGTCGCTTCTCGAAACGCAACACGTGTCCGCGTGATGCGAATCCGAATAATACCGTTAATGCGATGGCCAGCCGATGAACCCATGTCAACAGATGGACAACGCTAACCGTGATTCCTGCTCGATCGGGGTTGAGTCCGAACCAAAAAGCAATGCCCCATCGGGATGCCCCTCCGGGTCGATGGTACAAGCCTGATGCCAGCCCCGTGAGGATGGTCACGATGAGCGCAATCGCGAAGGCCCTGGTCAGCCATTCGGGTTTGCGAGCCTTTGATAGGGTCACGGTGGATCCGTGGGGCCCGGCGCGGCGTGAGCCGCTGCATCTTGCAAGATTTGCAACTGCCGACGGGCTGCCGAGGAGTACTGGCTACTGGGATTAATCTCCAGGTAACGCTTGTAACTGCGAATCGCTTCGGGTGTATCGCCTGCATTGCGTGCCGCTTCTGCCAGGCCGAACCACGCGGGTCCGAAAGAAGGCGCACCCGCAAGCGCCTTCTTGAAGTATCCAATCGCAGGCGCGTTGCGTCCCTTGTCGAGCATGACATAGCCAAGGCCTACCAGCGCCTCAACACCCTGTGGCTGTATTTTGATCGCCCGATCGTAAAGCTTGAACGCGCGTTCGGTAATGCCGTTTTCCAACAACCGATCGGCTTGTTCAAGCAGCTTTTCGTACGACGCCGAAGGGTCGTCTGCCACCGGTGTTGGCTTCTTTTCGATTCTCGAGGGTGACGGAGTTGGTACCGTGACCGTTTCGCCAGGTATTGCAGTCGAGCTGGGGAGCGGTGTTGGCGCGGAAGGCAAAGGCGGTGTTGGCGCGGAAGGCAGAGGCGGTGCGTGCTGCGGTTCCCCAGGTGCTGGTATAGCCAACGGTGTTGCGGTTTCCGCCGGTGGAACAATTCCGACTGGGGGCTGTTGTGGTGTCTTGCGTATCAGAAAAATTGCCCCCACCGCCACGGCAGACGCAATCAACACAATCGCACCAAATTTTAGGATTGGACTGCCGCCGCCGCTGCGCAAGCGTACGACAGAGGTCACCATCGACGGATTCGGACTCAGCTCGTCGTCGAAATCGCGGCGGGATGTCCTCGGTCGGGCCGCTGCCCGCGTTGGCCGCCGTGGAGGTGGCGTCTCGATTTCATCGTCTTCCTCGCTATATTCCTCATCGTCTTCCGAGTCGTCTTCCAATCCCGGCCGACCCTCGAGCGTGTCGCTCGGATCGGGGGTTGGCTCCGGTGGTGGTGGCGCCAGGCGAGCAGAAGGGCGAGCACGGGAATGCCGGGCGCGAGCAGCTTCAGTTTTCAGGGGATCGTCTGATGCCGCGGCCGCCGCCTTGGCGCGATCCGCTTCATCAACCACGTCGAAGAAGGGTCCAAGTTCGACGATCTCGCCGAGGCGGCGCCACGCGTGTCCCGTACGGGAGATCTTGTCCTCGCGGGTCACCTTGCGTTCGATGATCCACTTTTGCAGGGAGGTCAGGTTGCGGAAGCGATGGAGCTTGCCGTCGCCGGTTTCCAGCAACCACTCCGCCATGGTTGGCGCGGGCGACAATTCTGCCGGGGCAGAAATCGGTGGCCGCATCCCGGCCTTTGCAACCGTGAAGGTATGGCCGCAGGTTGTGCATTGCACCGGACAGCCACCGGGCGGTATGGCGTCGTCGTCGAGTTCATACTCGGTGTCGCAGCGTTCACAGCGGACGTCCATCGTTCAAGGGCCTGTTGGCTAAGGGATGAATTTTATCACAAATGTGGCGTGCTCATGCGGCGCCACCACCAATAAGGCCCCATGCAAAGAGGGCCACGCCGAGCGCAAACGCGATACCCGAGGATAGAACCAGACGTTTTTTCGGACGAAGGGCCGAATCGAGTCCAAACAACAGAAACGCAACGACGGCCGAAATCCAAACGCCCAGGCCAAGCAAAGCGGCTACGGCCCTTCCAAGGGAGGGACCGACGGGTGCCTGCAAGAGGCCCGCAAAGTACTGTTTCGATCGAGCGGTTTCCTTGTTTTCGGCGCGCTCCCGGTCCCAATGCGCGTAGAGCTCCGCCAGGTGGTGTTGCACGTCTAGCAGTCTGTCGTTGTGCGGGGTGTAGGCCGACCGGGTGGCAAGTGCTGCCCCGCGAAAGGATTCGAAAGCGAGGCGAGCAAGCGGCAGGTCGCCTTTTTCTTCGGCGCGTTTGCCAATCGTGAACAGGCGGTTGAATCCCAGGGCACTGTAGGGTGAAAACGGCACGTATGCTCTCGCTGCGTCGCGATAGGCCGCGACGGCTTCGGTGAGTTTTCCGTTTCGTTCGTATTGCACCGCTTGTGACACGTATTCATTGCCTTCGAGTAACAAGCGAACGGCAACCACGGCAAAGAGGCCAACGGCGAGCAGGAGACCGGCCACAATGTGTCGACGGACGGCCAACCAGGTTCCGTAGGTCATACGAAATCCCGTCGATTGAAGATGAGGATCGCGACGAAGAGCGCAATCAACGAATACCCAACCCCGTAAATGGTCGTATCGAAGAGGTAGGCGGCGTTGACGAATTGGCCGTTAACGGTCACCCGCTCGGCTCCGACGATCGTTCCCGATGGGAAAAACAAGTTCAAATTGGGGATGACGTGGGTGGAAGCCTGGACAAGCGACTTCGTCATTCCTCCTGCACGGTTGCCTATCATCTGCAAATCGGAGATCGAGCGTCCGACAACGAACACGCCGAGCGTAAGAATTCCTGAAAGGAAAGGCGACGAAAAGGACGAGAAAACAAGTGCGATCGACGTGACCACCATGACGTTGAGGTACAGCAAGAAAAGGGCCTTGGCTGTTTGTAGCTCAAAGTCTGCATCTTGTAGAAACAGCGCGAAATACAAGACGGCGCCCATCACCGCGAATTGAATCGCGAGCGTGACCAGCATGCCAAGCCATTTGCCCGCAACGAATTCGAATCGGTGCAGGGGCTTCGGTAAGATTGTGTAGATCGTTTTCAGCGACAACTCCTTGTAGAGCAAATTGACGCCAAGAAAGATCGCGATGAGAACCCCAAAGATATCAATTCCATAAAGCCCCAGATCGCGGGTCAAGCGGACCTGTTCCCCCAGGGTTAGTTCTCCGAGCGCAAGCGCCGAAATAATGAGAACGATCGCAAAGAAGAGCAGGCTGTGGAGGATCTTGTTGCGTACCGCTTCGCGAAACGTGTTGTGTGCGATGGCGAAAATGCGATTCATTATTTCACCTCTGATACAGCGGCAACCGGGGACTGCGCTTCTCTCACGAAGACGTCTTCCAGGGATTCCCGTCGAGGCACAACCGAAACCACGCTGCATTTACGTGAAAGCGCGGCGCTCAGGAACTGATTCACATCGACGCTGGCCGGAATCTGGAGTTCAAGTTGCCCTCCGTTTTCCAGTCGGATGGTACCTTCAGGTAAGTCCGGCAGACTTTCGGATCCGGAAAGCAGAACCACACTGGTCGACAGCAATCGCGCTGACAAGAGCTGTCCCAAACTGCCTTCCGAGCGCACTCGCCCTCCGACCACAATCGCAACACGGTCGCAGGTCAATTCGACATCGTGCAGGATATGGGTCGAGAAGAAAACCGTGCGTCCCTCGCGGCGGAGATCCAACATCAAGTCTCGTATCTCTTTTCGCCCGATGGGATCGAGGCCGGTCATCGGTTCATCGAGAATCACCAATTCAGGATCGCCCATCAACGACTGGGCGATTCCGGCTCTCTGCAGCATGCCCTTTGAGTACTTTCGCAGCGGACGGCCGCGGGCATGATCGAGGCCCACCCGGGTGATGAGCGCGTCCCTTCGTTTTTTTCGTTCCGGTCCTTTGACGCCGGATAGGCTACCGGCAAAATCGAGAAATTCTTCGACCGAAAGGTATTCGTAAAAGTACGGCGTTTCGGGCAAGTAGCCCATTCGGCGTTTTGCATCGACATCGCCGATTTTGCGACCCAACACTTCTCCCCGGCCCGAGGTGGGGAAAATGAGACCCATCAACATCTTCATGGTCGTGGTCTTGCCGGCGCCGTTTGGACCGAGGAAGCCAAAGATCTCTCCCCGATGTACCCGAAAAGAAACCTCTTTGACGGCTTCGACGCGTTTGCGCAAAAACCCGATCCGAAACGTTTTTTTAAGTTGTTCGGCCGACAGAACAACGTCAGATGACACGGTAGTTCCTTTCCTTTCGTTTCCTTGGATCTAGGATTTCGCGACGTGGCGGCGGTACCAGTGCACCGTTCGCAACAGGCCTTCTTCCAGATCGACACGGGGATGAAAGCCGAGGAGTTCTCTTGCCTTGTCGATGTTGGGGATTCGCAATTCAACGTCGGCAAAATTCCACTTGATGTGCTCGATCGGGCTCGCGGATGACGACAGCCGGACGATCTCTTTTGCCAGTGTATAGATCGTCAGCGTGGACCGCGGGTTTCCGATGTTGAAGGCATGTCCAACCGCACTGTCTTTTTCAAGCGCGAGCAAAACGCCGTCAATAATATCGTCCACGTAGCACCAGGCGCGGATCTGAGATCCATCGTTGTGGATGGTAAGGGGTTCGCCCTTGATGGCTCGAAGGATGAAATGATGAACCGCACCTTCGCCAACCTGGCGAGGACCGTAAATATTAAAGGGCCGAACAGAACAGGTCGGCAGCTGAAATTGCTTCCAGTAGTTCATCGCCAGATGTTCAGTTGCAAGCTTTGCGACTGCGTATGTCCATCGGGCTTCTCCGACCGCGCCCAGCGTCGTCACATCAATTTCGGAGACGTTGTAGGCGTAGCGACCAAAAACTTCGCTTGTCGAAAAGTCGATCAACCGTTTGATGCGTCCGCTCTGTGCGAGTGCCGCCTCCAATACGTTGTACGTTCCCAGCATCGACACTTTCATGGTGGTGACGGGATTTTTCATCACCGTGTCGACACCGGCAATGGATGCGAGGTGTACAACCGCATCACAACCGTCCATCGCCTTTTTCACAGCTTCTGCATCAAGGACGTCGCCCTTGATGAGTGTGATCCGGGGATGGGAATCCAGGCCGGCCGCAGTGAGTGCGTTTCGTCCGAACGTGTCGAAGACGACAACGTCGTTTTTCTCGAGCAATCGCTCACAAAGATGTGAGCCGATAAACCCGGCTCCGCCGGTGATGAGTATCCGTCGTCCTTCGGGTGAGTGGGGCGAGGAAGGAATGACTGGAAGTACCATGGCCCCCATCATAAGGGCAGTTGAGCTTGACGCAAAAACCCCGCGTCTCCGCGAACCTAGTACTTGAAGCGGAAGCCCGCACGCATGTAGAGCGGCGGCAATCGGCCGTTCTGGATCCCCACGTCCGCAGCGGTGGCCTGGTTTGACACGCTCGTCGTGGTGCGCAGTGCGAGCATGTTCAGGACATCGACGAAGACCTCCGCGTTGAAACGGGTGATGGCTTTCAGGTTGGCGCGAAGCTGACCGCCCATGACCATCTGGTCGGGTAGGCGATACTCGAAATCGTCGAAGGGATCGTTGATGTTCCGTCCGGGGTGATACCCACGGCGTGCGCGGTAGTCGCTCCACTCGTTGGTTTGGCGGTTGTAAAAGACCAACTGGATGGGCGTTCCGGAATCGAAGCGGAAGGTATAGCCCGCCGACAGCCAAGAGTTCACCATGTAGGTCATCTGCGTTCGAATGACGTGGC
>JAYUPZ010000129.1:0-4731 GCA_043759805.1 Myxococcales bacterium
CCGGCGCGATGTGATTGCACGCATCGGTGCCTGGTCGATCGATCACCGCGGCGTGCGACCGATCTTTGAAGAGATTTTTCCGAGACAGATAGAAAAGCTCAAAGAGTCTTTCTTCGGCGACCACAGAAAGCGAATCGGGAAACGCAACGAATCGATGTTGCGCTACCTGAGCGGCGAAGGCGAGAATCTGGAAGCGGACGATCGTAGGGAATGCCAATCCACGCTCATGAACCTTCACGACCGATTTGGTTACTGCGATAAATGTGCGCGTGATGCGATTGTGATGCTGGTGCGCAAACGCTACGCGGATTGATGCCGCAAAGCCACCGCCTCGACGTGGTCAAGCAACGCCCGTGCCGAAGGAACGCGCGGAAAAACATACAATGCCGAGGGCAAGTTTTCGTCGAGGACTGCCTCGGAGACCCGAAGCTGTTTCGGCACGCCAAACACCACCGCATACGGCAATCCCGCCGAGACCATCTCGACGCGCTTCCAGACGGCTGCCCGACTCCAGTAACCGAGTTGCTCGAAATACACCGTCAGGCCCGTCTTTCGATTCACGAGCTCAAGATCCGGTACACACAGTCCAATTCCTGGCAGATCCAGCAAAGCCTCACTTGCACGAACCTCCCACGCAGAAGCGAGATTTTGCAGGCGCAGTGCGAGCTGCGCGATTGCGTCCTCCTCGGATTCGGCCGCCGGTGCCGTCCCCGAATCGAGGGCAATCGGATTGCGTTTTCGACTGTTACCCGCCAATGAAAAAGAAAGGCGAGTACGGCGAGCGCCCCAGACCACGCGCGCCACGACAGCCCATTCGGCACACACCATGATGGCGGGCAGGGCCAGTGCCAGCCGCAAGCCGTAGCGGGTCGAGGATTCAAACAGGCTCATGGGACCATCAACCGTGATGCGATAGCCGCCTTCCGGGAGTGCATTCAAGGTAAACAGAAGCTGCAAAAACTTGAGTTTGCGAAAGAGTGCACGGGCATCCGCCGGATTGCGGGTCGTGATGTCTATTACCAGGTCCTGTGCCTTCAATAACACGGCCTGCGCGCGACCGAGTTCATAGCGCGACACGAGGAATGGGGCCTCCGGCAAGGTGACACGAATGAGCCGATGCGCTCCGGGGAGATCCGCGTAGAGACCAGATTCCATCGCGGTTGCGTCAACTCCGAGTTCGGCCGCAACTTTTCGCAACACGGCGTTTCGATCAAAACGTTCGTCAGGTGCCAGTTGTCGTCTTTCGGCGGTCGCGGCAAGAAATACGCTCTGTCGCAGCGTCACAGGCGGCAACGGTGTCGATTCCTCAAATTCACAACCATCGAGCACGAGTTTTTGCAGTCCCGCAGCGAATCGTTTTTCGCCCGGGGTGGTCGGCACAGCCCGAAATGCCAGCAACACTTCCTCGCGCGATTCTCCCACGGCGAATCGAACTTGCTCGAGATACGCTTGCAACAACGCCTCGGCGCGACGGCGTTTCTTCGCATCAAACTCCGTCAGTTCCAGTTTGTCGCCGCGCGCACGCGCATCGATGTGGTCGGCGGACAACATCAGCGATAAGCCTCGTGTTCGCGACGACGGGCGCTGGTTCCAGCTTCGCTTGTGCCACCGGTGATGAGTTCGTACAAAAGCGCCTGTTTGCCTTCGCCTTTGCGCAGGATACGCCCGAGTCGTTGCACATGTTCCCGCACCGATCCCGAACCCGACAACACCACCGCAACGTTTGCAGAAGGCAGATCGACACCTTCGTTAAGCACCTTTGAGGTACAGATCGCCCCGTATTGCCCCTCCGAAAATTTTTCGAGGACATGGGTTCGCTCGCTTACCCGGGTGTGGTGCGTGATTGCCGGAATGAGGAAACGCAACGCAACCCGGTGACAGGTCGCATTGTCCTGCGTAAACACCAACATGCGGTCGTCACGATGTTGCGAAAAAAGCGCCTCAAGGTAGTCGAGTTTTGCGGGCGCCGTAAAGGCCAGTTCTCGCTGCCGACGGTATGCGGCCAGAGCCTGCTGTCCAACCGCACTGCGCGAAGCCATCATGATGAAACGCGACCAGCCGTCGGGTTGTGACATCGCGATGTTGTTGCGTGCGATAAAGCCAACGTACTCGGCCCGCGCCTCGTCGTAGGCCAGACGTTCTTCCTCATCCAGATCGACGATCACGCGTACGGTTTGATATTCGGACAGGTATTCGCCAGCGAGTTCACTGATGTCCTTGCGGTAAACTGTCGGACCGATGAGTGCATCGAGATCGGATTCCCGACCGTCACTGCGCTCCGGTGTCGCGGTCAAACCGAGACGAAAGGGCGCGATCGCCATGCGCGCCGAATGGGCATAGCTTTCTCCCGGCAGGTGGTGGCATTCGTCAAAAACAATCAGACCAAAACGCGCACCCAGATGCTCCATGTGGATGTGCGCCGAATCGTAGGTCGTGACCGTGATGGGATGGATGCTGTGTTCACCGCCACCGAGCACGCCAATCGGACCACCAAAGACGGTCGTCAATCGTGCGTGCCATTGCCGAACCAGATCCAGGGTTGGTGCAACCACAAGGGTGCTTCGGCGTTTGTCATCGATGGCCAGGATCGCGAGTTCGGTTTTTCCGGCACCCGTTGGCAATACGACGACGCCCCGTCCGGTGCGTCGCCAGGCCGCGAGTGCCTCGGTTTGATAGGGCCTCGGTTCACGGTGAACGCGTGCGCCCGTGGGCAACTCCAAATAGGCACGTGCACCATCATCGTACGGCGTTTGCGTCCTTACGAGTGCACGAACAATGTCCGGATAGCGAAACGCAAGCGCTCGATCGCAGGCGCTGCGCGGGTCGGCTACACATCCCGTGCTCTCGGCGAGCCCCGCATCTCGCCAACCTCGCACCTCCAACGTGCCCGCAACAAAACGCAAGGAAACCCGAGGCGGATTGTCGTCGATCGACACGCGAGCAACGCTAGCACGACCGTGTCTACTGCGTTATCCTGCGAGATATGCCGCGGCCCACGTCTGTACAGCTTGAAGTGATGAAAGCGGCGATCGCGCTTGCATGCAAGCGGCCCTTCGATCACCTGCTGTACATCGGGGATATGCCGTTGGCCGAAGAACTGTTTCGCGGGCGATCGGCGGCCCGCAAGAAACTGCGGCAAGCCGTTGTGAGCTTCGCGCAACGGGACGTGGTTTCGGCAATGGAGATCCCGGTCATTCCCTTGCCCCAGTTCGACCTCGGTCGACGCGAAAAACTCAAGCTCGCCGTGGTTAGTGGCATCGCGAGGGGCCACTTCGCCGAGGGCGAAACGATCATCGCGCTGTCGGCGCGTCGGCCGACCTCGATGCCCGATTCGATTCTATTTGTTCGCGTTGGCGCCGACGACGACGAGGCAGGTGCGTTTCATTTTCTCCAGGCCGACGGCGTCATGCCCGAGGTACTCGAGGCATTGATTGATCTGGCGGTAACGGTGGGTGTCGAAGGTTGGGAAGGACGACCTGTGGGAGCGCTTTTCGTGATGGGAGATTCCAACAAGGTGATGGAAAAATCGCGCGCACTTTCGCTCAACCCGTTCCAGGGTTATTCGGAAGACGAACGCAACCTCCTCAATCCCGAGGTGCGCCGCGCACTGCGGGCGTTTGCAGTTCTCGACGGCGCATTCGTCATGCGCGAAGACGGTGTGGTGCTGTCCGCCGGCCGGTATCTGAACTTCGCCGAAAAAGATGTGCGGGTTCCGCTTGGCCTCGGTGCTCGCCACATGGCGGCTGCAGGCATATCGATGGATACCGACGCCATCGTGGTCGCCGTCTCACAAACCTCGGGCGCGGTGCGGGTGTTCCGCAAGGGACGCCGCGTGCTTGAGTTGGCTCCCCGAAGCCGTCGCGGCTAACCCCATCGTGGCTATCGTATCGCGGCCAGCAACACCCGAAAACCGCCACCCGAATCGGTCAAAGCGCGGGCAACCTCGTGTGGTACCAATTCACCGGGATCCAAAGCAAAGACCCGCACCGTTAGCCCCGCCGCCGAACAGTTCATCGGCGCCTCGACGCGGCCATCCGCAACACGGCCATCGGGCAATGTGAATCGATGTGAACGGTCGGATGAGACCTCTACGAGTTCAAACGTGGAAGGGGCCTGTGAACCGGCACCGGGAACGTAATCGATCCGGTGCAAGCCCACGGGTAAGTACAGTTCAAACTCCCCCGCACGGTTGCTCACGGTTTGGCCGGTTTTTCGGCCGATTGTATTCGGACAGGTACCGCTGCCAATGCCGGTGGCAGTGATCGAAACGACCCCCGGACTTCGGTCATCCTGCATCCGAAGCTGACCCGAAAGTTTCGCCTTGCGAGAAAGAACAATCGACGTGCCAATCCTTAAAGCTGAACCGCCCGAGGCCACCACCGAATACGCGGGAACACACTTCGAGGCAAACCTGCTGTCGGGCGCTGTTTCGACCTCTACCGAATAGTCACGCGCCCCACTGCCCACGCCCGGTATCAAGCGCACTTCAACCACACCGTTGGCGTCCGTTTCCGATGTGGCAGCGTGCGTTGCCACACCACCAAAGGGCAATGGCGTAAAGCCCAACAGCCGCGTTTGCAAACGCATCACGGCTCCCGCGACCGGTCCGAGTACGCCCATGTCATCGAGACCAAGCACGCCCACTCGAATCGCCTCAGCCGAAGGATAGGGGGGAAGCGTCAGACGCTGCAGGCTATCGGGCTTCACCGGAACACCCAACAGGCGCAACGA
>JAYUPZ010000130.1:0-4729 GCA_043759805.1 Myxococcales bacterium
TTCTCATCCATGACCTGCATCACCCGCTCACCCTCACGTCGAATGTTTTCAGCTCCGAGTTGACCGCGCATGTGTTGCATTGCCGTGATGCCCATTGAGAGTGCGGTGAGTGCAAAGCCGGTTCGTTCGTGTTGGGCAAGCGCGGTCAGTGCCGCAACCGCCGCCGCGTCGGTCACCTGGAGGTTGAGGGATAGCTCCGTCGGCGAAGGCGACAGATCGACAGTGTTGACGGGGACTGCGGTCAAAAATGGTGTTGGGCTCATGGCGATACGAAGGTACCCGGCCGGTCTGACACGGTTTCCCTGCTTGACAGCCGACCACGCTGGATGAAGCACCACGCGTCGTGGGATGAAGCGTCGCGTCGTGGGCCGACGATTCGATTGCGACCGACCCAATTTCGCAATTGTGTTAACGAGAAATTAGCCCGCGGGTGATTTCCATTTCCTAGACTGCGCGCATGAGCAATTCGCAGGGGTTCGACCGTACCCCCGATACCCACAGCAAGGCCCTCAAGATCAACCTGGATAACCGCCGCTACGGTACCTTCGCCGAGATCGGCGCCGGACAGGAAGTTGTGCGCTGGTTTTTCCGGGTGGGCGGTGCGGCGGGGACGATTGCCAAGAGCATGTCGGCCTACGACATGGAGGTTAGCGATGCGATCTACGGCAAGGCTGAACGTTACGTCTGCCGGCCTCGCCTTCAGCGAATGTTGGACTACGAATACGATCTGAACTTGTCGCGTTTGCTTGAAACCCGCGGCTCGTCAACGGCGTTTTTTGCGTTTGCGGATACGGTTTCGGCCCGGAACTACAGGGGCACAAACGAGTGTCACGGTTGGATGGGGGTCAAGTTTCAGTCGCATCCACGCGACCAGTTCAGCCAGATCATCATCCACGTGCGCATGCTGGACAGCGAAAACGCGTTGCAACAGGAGGCGCTTGGTATTGTTGGCGTGAACCTTTTGTTTGGCGCGTTCTTTCTGTTTCACGAGCCGGAACAACTCATCGAATCTTTGCTCGATGGTCTGACCACCCAGCGCATTGAGATCGACATGATAGAGTTTTCCGGAATCGAATTCCGACTGGTGGATAACCGCCTGATGAGCATGAAGTTGGTTCAGCTTGGGTTGAGTGGCGCAACGATGTTTGCTCCGGATGGTGCAGTTTTGCAGCCCTCCGAAGCGTTACACAAAAAAAATGTATTGGTCGAACGCGGAAGCTTTCGCCCGGTATGCCACGCGAACATCGACATGCTTCACTGTGCGCGGACGTCTTTCGACAGGGACCTCGGTATAGACGCGGGGCCGACGATCGAACTCATGGAATTGACCATGCGCGATCTGCGAGAAGAAGGCGGCGAGGTCGACCGGGCAGACTTCCTTGCGCGGGCCGACATGCTCGCCGCGTGTGGCAAGACGGTTATCATCTCGGATTATTTCGAGTACTACAGGCTTGCGGGCTACCTGTCGGGTTATACCAAGAAGAACATCGCCATCACGATGGGGGCCTCCAGCCTCCGCGACCTGTTGGATGAAAAGTACTACGTAACCCTGCAGGGTGGCATTCTTGAATCGTTGGGTCGGTTATTCAAAAACGACCTGCGCCTCTACATCTACCCCTTCATTGAGCCCGGGACCAACGATATGGTCACGGTGGAAAGCCTCAAAGTTGCGCCTCGGCTGCAAAAGCTGTACGGATATCTCGTCGAAAGCGGCTACGTGCGACAACTGGAAGGTGCCAACCGCGATTACCTTCAGATCTTCTCTCGCGATGCGCTTCGCAAGATCAAGGAAGGGGATACAACGTGGGAGTCAATGGTGCCGCTGGAAGTGGCGACTCTCATCAAAGAGCGGCGGCTACTGGGGTTCAGACCTTCCTTCGGATAACGCAGTACAGTTTGCGTCTATGCGTCCGGGCAAACACGACCTGTGAAGCCAAACGTCTCGACGATTCGGTTTCATCTTTCTGTGTGGCGCGAACTGATCTAGTCTCGCACCATGTTGCGTTGGTCATTTGTTCTTATCATCTTGATTTGGCCGGTTTTCCCGGCTTTGGCCGCTGACGGGGCTGGCGCAGATCCCGAGGTGAACAAAAACTTCGTGAACCCGCAACTCAAGATAGACGAGTGGGTGTCGAAATTCGAGGTGGAGTCGCGCGAGGTTTTCAAATCTCGAAAGAAGATTGTCGTTGCGGTGGGCATCAAGGAGGGGGAGGTTGTGGCAGATATTGGTGCCGGCACCGGCCTCTTCACTTTTCTTTTCTCGGACGCCGTCGGCAAGAGGGGTCGCGTGATGGCCGTCGACATTGCGAAAGCGTTTCTGGTGCACATCGAGAAAAAGGCGAAGGCCAGAAAACGCACCAACATCGTCGCCGTGGAAGGTGGGAGCAATTCGCCGAACCTTGCCGATGGCTCGGTTGACCGGATTTTTATTTGCGATACGTACCACCACTTCGAGAACCCATCAGCGATGTTGGCGGCGATGCGACGGGCGCTCAAGCCGTTGGGCGAAGTGGTTCTGGTCGATTTCATCCGCGAAGAAGGCAAAAGCTCGGACTGGACGCTGAAGCATGTCCGGGCGGGCGAGAAGGAAGTGGTGGCCGAGTTTGAGGCTGCGGGTTTCTCCGTCGTACGACGCGCATATTTTTTGAAAGACAACTACATCCTGACGTTCAAGGCGTCTGCTTCAGCGGTTTCTCAGTAGCCGTGGCAATTGCTGTGAAGTCTTCGAGCGCCGCATGGCGAATCTTTCTCGGCTGGTTGATATTGGCCGTGATCAATCAACCGTTCGTGGGCTTGCAGGGCGGTTTGCGAACCCTGTCGAATCGCCTCGCGCACCACGCTTTTGATCTTGGGCAGTTTCTTGCGCTTGGATTGTTTAGCGCCGGTTTGTTTTGGATCCGCGATCGAATCCCCCTTGGGAAGTTTTCGGAGCACCGCCGGTATTTTGCGATAGGACTAGGTTTCGCTGGCTCGTCCACTCTTGCCGCAATTGTGCTGCCCTTTGATTTTTCCGGATTCGTGGCACGAATGGAAGAAAAGGGAAGCGCAGTTCCCTGGCTGTTGATTGTGCCGGTGGGTGTCGGCGTATCGCTGACATTTGTTGCCTTTTTTGTTCGGCCGTTTTCGGGCAGAGCAATGCAATGGTTTCTGCTGGCGACAGGCTGCGTGCTCGCTGTTGCGAACAATGTTTTTCTGCCCGGTGACTATTTTGGCATCCATTTGTTTGTCGCGATTTCAAGCGCGCTCATGCTGGGCGTCGCCGTTACGGCCATTGCTCCAATTAATTTTTTCCCCGCTGCAAATCGTTGGCGCTTGATTCTAATCGCTGGTCTTGTGTTGTGCGGGCTTGGTGCAATTGGACTCGTTCCGAGCAACGCTGTTCGCCTTGCTTTTTATCGAATCCCCGGTTCCGTCTTGGCGCCGTTCCAACGGCATCTCCTGGCGGATTCCAAAATTGACGCCAGCAACGTCACCCCTTTTGCTCGGGGTCCCTGGTTCGCGAATCGTGCTTCGCTTCTGGGCGTTCCCAGCAAGCGGACCGCATTGTTGCCCGCGAATCCGATCGTCATTTTACTCACGATCGATGCATTTCGATCTGAGTTGCTTGGCAACGACAAATACGCCGCCGACCTCCCGGCTCTTTTTCGGCTGCGCGACGAATCGACGTTTTTCGAGCAAAACCGTTCGGTGTCTCCCTCGACGTCTGCCTCATTGTTTTCGATGATGACGGGGAAGTACTACAGCGCGACTTATTGGACCAAGAAGACACCTGCTTCGGAAACGACGCCGCATCTGGATGCTACGCCGCGGCTGGCACAGCTCCTCAGGAAGTATGATCCCTCGTTGCACACTGCCCACGTGGTGGCCGTTGGCGGTCTCGCTGCCAACAAGGGCACCGGGATTGGATTTGCCGAGGAGATTCGCGCAGGCAAAGACTACGAAAAATCCGAAAAGGTGGTGGACGCGATACTTGATGTCGTGGCCCGATTTAAAGAACGGAAGGTACTGGTCTACACGCACTTCATCGATCCCCATCTTCCTTACGCAACAGAGCCTGGCGACCCGTCGTCTTTCGTTGGCTACTTGCGCGAAGTCGCCGACGTCGATCGAGCGCTTGCAAGGATGCGGACAACGCTGGAACAAATGGGTGTATGGCAACGATGTGTGGTGATTGTAACCGGCGATCACGGCGAAGAGTTTGCTGAACACGGGGGGCGAGGGCACGCGGTCACAATGTACGACGAGCTGTTGCGTGTTCCACTCTTGGTTCGGGTTCCAGGCGTTTCACCACGAAGGGTTGCGGAGCCCACAAGCACGATGGACGTGGGACCCACTTTGCTCGACTTGCTGGGATTCGAGACACCTGGCGACTGGATGGGCCAAAGCCTGGTGCCCTTTTTGGAAGGTGCAACACCTTCGCTTTTGCGGCCTATTGCAGGCGACGCCAGCCGACGGATGCAGATGATGGTTTTTCCAAACGGTATAAAGGTGATCGAGGATCTCCACCGACGAACGCTCGAGATCTACGATCTACGGGCCGATCCGACCGAACGCAATAACCTTCTTGAGACGATGGGTACGACAGGTGATCAATACATCAACGGGTTGCGGATGTTCTTTGCAGCGAACGCATACACACGGGATGGATACGTACCACCGATTCGCCGATTCTAAAGCGACTCGTTAGCGCAACAACGCAGGATTGACGCCGGCGATCTCGCCAAGTTTG
>JAYUPZ010000131.1:0-4721 GCA_043759805.1 Myxococcales bacterium
CCCAAGGCCAACCAGCGTCAGGGCGGCCCTTCGCAGGGGCAGCACCCGTCGCAGGTCGAGTCCTTCCACGCGCTGACCAACGTTGGTGACAAAGGCGTCGACGAGCTCCGGGGAGGCGGCGGCGTTCGGCTGGGGATATAGCTCGACCGCAGACAGGAGATCGCTTGCAACGGCGGGTTCGTTCCGGCCCACGAGGCGGGCCACGGCGGCATTCCAGCGCGTCTTGCGCCATGCGTAAACCAGCAACAGTGCAAAAACTGACAGTGTGAAGGCCGGCAACACCCGTGTGGTCAGCACTGGCCAAAATGCCGCGGGTCCGGTCGACGCGGCTGCACTGGCGAGGAAAAGGAGGCTCGCCACGACTGCAATTCCGAGCAATGCGCCATGGCGCAACGCCACTTCCAGGCGCGCTCTGCGTCGAGCGCGTTCCAGAAAACGGTGGATCGTGGGGGAGGGGTACACGGCCAAGCGCGCCAAATATAGGCGAAATTCGGTCGCCGCGCTGAACCGCATTCGCGGCGTTGCGGCTTGCCACCTACATCGATCCACAGGGTGTGCAAACACGTCGCTGGCACGTCGGCGAAGATCGGGGAAATTTCGGCCCGGCGTTTGCACAACAACCAGGCATGACCCCGGAACCTGTTACCCAAAAACAAACTGTCAACGACAACTGTTCAAAAACTGACACTTCCATCAACGATCTCATCGTTCGCGCACAAAAGGGCGAGCGTGGTGCGGTTGAGCGTTTGTTGCAAGAGGCGCGGCCCCGAGCCATTGCTGTTGCAATGAAGGTGCTACGAAACCCGAGCGATGCGGAAGATGCCGTGCAGGACGCGACGATCAAAATCTGGCGATACTTACCTCGCTTCGAGGGACGCGCTTCGTTCTTCACCTGGGTGCATCGAATCGTGATGAACTCAAGCCTCGATATCATGCGTCGCGAGAAGGTTCGCAGCGAGCCGCGAGAGTACGACGGCGACGATCTTTCCGACGCATGTTCATACGAACCGTCACACGAACGGACGCCAGAGGTTGAACTTGCTTGCGCCGAAACGCGCCAGGTTGTCCGCGCCGCGATGGACATTTTATCACCCGTGCACCGCGATGCCTTGCAACTGCGCGAGTTCGAGGACTATTCCTATGACGAAATCGCCGAACGGTCGGATTGCCCCGTGGGTACCGTGATGTCGCGATTGCATCACGCACGCCGACGCCTCGCTGACGAATTGCGCACGTTTTCCGTGACCGATGACGCCTGGATTTCCAACGCCGCTTGAAAATCGTGACAAACGCACCCTCGAATGGTTGACCGCCCGCGGTTTTTGATATCCCTTGCATGGGGATACAATCAAAGCCTGTGCCGTCTGAACCCACCCTTCCAACCAGAAGTCGCCTGACGCGCGAATTGCAACGCCTTCTGCCGCGACGCCGACGCTGGCTTGTTCTCTTCGCAGTCGCGGTGTTGTTTGCGCTGTGTTACCCGTTTGTCGGAGGCGCGATAGCCGCCCGTATGGCGATTGCGAGAATAGCGGCGCGGACCGGATTGGCCGTCGAGATAGCAAGATCGCGTGCGTCGATTTCGTCCGTTGAGCTTTCCGTTTTGAAACTGGGCGACCCTGCACGGCCGCTCCTGACGGTTGATCGCGTGGTGGTCCCGTTCAGTGCACTCTTTGGCGCCGGCAGAATCGAAATCGTTGCACCGCGCCTCGTGGTGCTCGGTGGATTTGACGAGCTGAAGCAGCTTCGCCAGGACTTTGCAGGGAGGGGCCAATCGAGCGGTGACGAACCGCGCGGTGATACGAAACGACGTCTACCCTCAATGTCCGTGGTCCGGGGCTCGGTGCGTATCGAATCTGGCAAAGATGGCCGACACCTGTTCATTCGCGAAATATCAGGCGAGATCGACCCAGGAAAGCAAGCCATCATCAAGATGACCGGTGTCGCGGGGGAGATGGGTGGCCGAGACAATCCTTCGGGCTCCGGCTTTGGAGCAGGGTCCCTGTTGATTTCTGCGCAACTCACGGGTCTTCGTCCTAAAGGGCTTCCCGAAATCGAGGTCGTCGACGGGTATTTGCAGGCCATGCCCAAGCTTGGTTTGACCGGAATTTCCGGCCATGTGCGACGAAACGATACCCAACAGGAAGCCTTTCTTGTCGATCTCCGGGGCAGCTATGGCGGATCGCAAGAGACCCTTTGGCGCGCGGAGGGCAGCGTGGTCCCGGGTAAAGATTTTTCGACCACGTCCGGCTCCATCCGTCTGCGCGCCGAGAAGTTTTCGTTGGCCCGCATTGCCAATGTCTTGCCTCCCGTGATTCAAAATCCTGCGCAGACCAGTGTTGATGCCGAACTTGATGTCAGTGCGGCAGATGGGCAGATCCGTATCACGGGTGGAATCGGTGTCGTGGGTTTAAATGTTTTCCATGAAGGACTGGCGGCCGAGCCGGTGGTTGGCATGAATTTGTCAACAGAGTTGAAAGCGACGTTCGCGCCTGCGACCCATACAGTGAGCATCGAGAAGCTTTGGGGACAGATTGGGAATTTGCAGGCTCAAGTGCATGGTTCAGTGCAGATGCTGCCCGAACCGTTCGAATTCGATGATCGTGAATCGCTGCCCTGGACGCCGAAGATCGATCTCGTTTTTGAAGTCCCGAAGGTTTCTTGTACCCATTTGCTTTCCAGCTTTCCCGGCGCCATCTTGCCCACGTTGAAGGGCTTTCAGATGACGGGTCAATTCGAGACGCACCTTGAAACGCATATCGACTTTCAAAACCTCGAAGCCCTGGAACTCAAGGGCAAGGTTGGCATCGATGGGTGTAAAGTTGTGACGGCGCCGGAGCATGTGGCCGCACTCGTTGATGCTCAGGCGGTCGTTACCCGGGAAGTCGAGATTCCACCACCGTGGGATGATCCGACCAACACGCCCGAGGTTCTGATGTTTGCACTTGGACCTGACAACGAGGATTTCGTGCCCTACGAATCGATCTCGGTGCACATGATCAATGCGGTTCTGACGACAGAGGACAGCCGCTTCTTCCAGCACGAGGGTTTTGCGATAACCGAGTTCAAAACAGCGTTGAAACGCAATTTGGCAAGCGGTCGCTTTCGACTGGGCGCATCTTCAATCACCATGCAGACGGTCAAAAATTTGTTGCTGTCGCAAGAGAAGACATTGTCGCGCAAGCTGCAAGAGCTTTTTCTCGTGTGGTACATCGAGCAGATCTTGAAGAAGGAGCGGATCCTCGAACTTTATTTGAATGCGATCGAGTTTGGTCCCCGCCTCTATGGCGTGGGTCCCGCTGCGCGGCACTATTTTGGAAAATTGGCGGCTGATCTTTCGGTTGCCGAGGCGGCGTTTCTGGCGTCCTTGTTGCCAAGTCCGAAGCGTCGCTATGCGCACTACTGCAAAGGTGCGATTTCAGACAAGTGGAATAAACATCTCAAGCGTGTCATCACCCGTATGCACGAGCGCGATCGGCTGACCGACGAGGAGTTCACGCTGGCGCTCGAAACCATGCCGGCGTTCAATTTGACCGAGCGAATCATGGACGAAAAGAGCTGCCTCGCCTGGATTGCGCGCATTGTTGCACGCAGCAGTGAACCCGCCGCCACCCCTGACGAACTCGGTGAAACCGGGATGTAGGTAAGTTGGGCCTCCTGCTATTTCTTTGGTACGTTGGAACAACGCGTGGCCAAAAAAAACAAAACAATGTACGAAGCCTCCGGACGCCTTGCGCCCCGCAAGGGCAAGGGTTCGGCGATCTTTCGCTTTATCGCTCGGTTGTTTTGGTTGAGCGTTCTGTTGGTGGTGCTTGCCGGAGGTGCTGCGGTTGGCGGTTACTTCTACTACACGCAGGATCTGCCCAGTCTCGACAAACTCGGTGACTACCGACCGGCACAGCTGGTTCGAGTTCTCGATCGTCGCGGCAACGTGATAGGTGAAATCGGGACCGAAAAGCGAACGGTGATTCCCTATGCTGACGTGCCGAAGCTTCTCGTGCAGGCGGTTGTGGCAGCCGAGGATGCAACCTTCTTCGAGAATCCTGGACTCGACGTGAAGGGCATCGCCCGGGCGGTGTTTGAAAATGTTCTTCGCGACAGCGATTCAGCGGGTCGACGCGCAAGCGGTGGTTCGACCATCACGCAGCAGGTGATCAAGCGTCTACTGCTGACGCCCGAGCGCACGATCAAGCGCAAGGTTCAAGAACTGGTACTCGCCTACCGTTTGACGAATCGCCTCAGCAAGGAAGAAATCCTCGAGCTCTACCTCAACGATATTTATTTCGGCCATGGACGTTACGGTTGCGAAGAGGCCGCCCGCTATTTCTTCGGCAAGTCGATCCGCGAAGTGGATCTGGGTGAAGCCGCGTTGTTGGCGGGATTGCCGCAGGGTCCAGAGCGGCTCAGTCCTCTCAAACATCCCGACGCTGCGAAGACGCGTCAACGTTACGTCTTGACTCGAATGGTCGAGCTGGGTTTTGTTCCACGAGAAGTGGCGATCCAGTTCGCCAACGAGCCGATAACGGTGGTCCGCAGCGAAGGTCTCGACGTCGTGCCCGAGATCATGACGATGGTGAATGCGATGGGGGGCGGTGCCTTGACCCGAACGGGCGGCTCGGTACAAACGACGATTGATGCGGATTTGCAAGCCCTTGCGCGACGAGCAGTGCATCGCGGCCTTGAGGCGATCGATCTGCGTCAGCGCTATCGCGAACCCATCCGCA
>JAYUPZ010000132.1:0-2174 GCA_043759805.1 Myxococcales bacterium
GTACTGGGATTTTACGACAGGAGCACTGGCCAAGATTCGAGGTCGAATCCGAGCAAGGCGACCCCGGGCTAGTGCCACCGGATAGGCAAGACTACTTGCCTATCGCGTTTCGCAACACAACGCCAAACGTACCCGAGTATTGCCGCATCGTGTTCTGAAACCGGCGCCACCATCAGTTGCTTTCAGGCAAGAAGGTATCAACGCGAACCGGTGTGTAAGCGTATTCCGAGTTGATATTGCCGATCTGCCCGCGTTCATTGGAGCCCCAGCAGTAGATTTGCTCGTCACGAGTCACCGCGCAAACATGGTTGAATCCGGCTGAAACCGAGCGCACGTTTTTCAAACCCGACACGCGTTGCGGCACTGGAAATCGACCATTCGTAGCACCGATTCCCAGTGCTCCACCGTATCCCCAGCACCAAACGGTCGAGTCTGTTGCTAGCCCGCATGCCGAGTCACCACCAAGGGCGAGCTGCTGGAATTCCTGATTGGTATTAAGCTTGATCGGAGGCGCAACCTCGTCTTCCGATTCACTCCCGGTGTGCCCTGAGTAGTCACCGCCCCAGCACCAAACCGATTTATCTTGTTTGCGGACACAAAAGTAGAGGCCGGCAGCTTCGATCGCGAGGATGTCATTGCCAATGTCGGGGACCTCGAGCGATAAAAACGTTTTCTCTGGCAACACGCGGCCCAATTTCTTGGTGTTACCGTTTTCACCCACGCACCGAACCGTTCCATCAACAATCAGCGCGCAGGACGTGCCGTACGCTACCGCAACGTCACGCACCAGCCTGCTACCGAAAGCAACCGCCTTCGTGGGCACCGTGACGGTATCAGGTATCACTATCACGTCCGGTCGTGCTTCTTCGAGCTGGTTGCCAGCCTGACCCCAGTTATTCTGCCCCCAACACCATGGAACGCCCTCGCCATCGATCACACAATCAGTCATGCCCGTGATGGTGAAGGACTGAGATACTGGCTTGGAACCAAAAGAGTGTTTCTTGACGGGAGCATTGCCAATGCCGAATCCGAGACAATAGAGATCACCCGCCGAATTAATCGCGCAAACTCGACCCAAGTTTAGAAAAAGATCGTGAATCGGTTCTTTCCAAGCGGTTGCCCTGACCGGGACGATGGAACTGAAGGCCTGCCCGTTACCAAGCTCCCCAGTACTACCTTCTCCCCAACACCAGATGGATTTGTCGAAACGTTCTACACAGGTGGTCAAAGCGCCGGCCCATATTCTCAATCTCGGTTGCGCTTCAGAATCTATCGAATGTGCGTCGATTATACCGGGAAACGCGTCGATGACATCGGTGAGTGCATCAGGAGCCGCGATCAACGCAGCGTCCTGAAGGCCATCCGGGCTCACCACTGCGACGTCTTGCGATGCATCCGCAGACCAGGCGTCATTTCTCGGTTCTCCTTCATCATCGTTCACCTCGCAGCCGGTCGTAACCGCTGTAGAGGTAGCAAGACCAAGGATCAACCAGCCATAGCGTACAGAATTAGACTTCATATAATAACAACGACTGTACGTTACTTTGGTCTGATGGGGAATGCTGGCTGGGGCAGAATTGGGAATCTTGATTCCAAGTCGCACCAGCCCCTGCGAGGATCGCGCTTACCTCCTCAAAGACCCGTCGCTGCCGACAGTACCCGTCCGACCTCACCGGCGTAACGTTCCATGGTCGCTACTTCGATCGTCGGATGCACCAGAAACGCAAGACTAGACTCCCCCAGCGCCTTTGCGTTCCGTAACCGTTCAGCCGGAGCGAAGCCGTGATCGACGAACGCCTTCTCAAGGTAAATCTCGGGACACGATCCCACGAAACACGGGAACCCGGTTTCGCCGACTTCCTTCAAAATGCGCTCGCGGTTCCACCTCGGTCGTAGTTTGCCTCGGTCAACAAACGCATACGTCCTGTAATACGCATGCCTTACGCCCTCCGGTGGCACCGGGCACCGAACCCCCGGAATCCCGGCAATGGCCTCTTGCAAGATCTGCGCATTCCTCTTTCGCGCGTCCGACCACGCCGGCAATTTTCCAAGCTGGATGCGACCAATCGCCGATTGAAACTCAGTCAACCGCCAGTTCGATCCGAAGCCCTCAACGACCCAGCGAAATCCGGGAGGGTGAGCGCGTTCGAATACGGCCTCGTAACTCTTGCCGT
>JAYUPZ010000133.1:0-4715 GCA_043759805.1 Myxococcales bacterium
TTTTCAACCCGATGGGTCAATTATCATGATCGGTACCGGTGGTCGCGGCGATCTCTACAAGATCACCAACCCCATGCCTGGATACACGGGCAACACGACTGTGATAGCCGATGGCGCCGAAGGTGCGGCGCACATCTTTGATTCCAACGGGCGACATGTACGAACGATCGATCATCTGACGCAAACGACGATCCGCGAGTTCAGCTACACGGCCGATGGAAAATTAGCTGGAATCACGGACCGAAATGGCCTCGTGACCAACATCGAACGCGACACAACCGGATCGGTGACCGCAATCGTCGCACCCGGTGGACAGCGAACGAACCTCACCAGAAACGCTGACGGTATTTGGGATTCGATCGCCGACCCGATGGGTAATACGTTCTCGTTTACCTTCGATGCGAATGGCCTCATGACCTCAGCACGCGATCCAAACGGGAACCAATCGACCATGGAATACGACTCGTCAGGCGGGTTGCTGCGTGATACTAATGCGGTAGGTGGATTTTGGGACTTTACCCAGACGGGCACAGGGATGAGTTACGTTGTGGAGAAGACCAGCGCCCAAGGTCGCCGAACCAGTTACGATGTGACGTTGCCAGATACCTTCGGGACCTTCCGCGAAACGATTACGGGCCCGACAGGGAGTTCCAGAATCATCACCGTCGATCAGGCTGGGCGCAAGGCAACAACGAAGGACGGAATAACCACAACTACGGAGATGGGCCCGGATCCGAGGTTCGGGTTCCAGGTTCCGTTCGTGAAATTGCAAACGGTATCGTTTCCGAGCGGGATGCAAAGAACAATTACGCGGACCAAAGCGGTAACGACAAACGCGACCACGGGGGCACTCGTCACGCAAACGACAAACTCGACGGTAAACGGTCGCACATCAAGTACGGTCTACAATGCGGCCACGCGGACCGCGACGAGTACTAGTCCCGACGGTCGCGTCGCTGTATCGACGATTGATTCATCTAATCGTCTCGTCTACCAGAGATTCGGCACACTTTCCGAAACGCAATACCAATACGATGCGCGAGGGCGGGTGGCAGCCGTCGCGATCGGAACGGGCGCGGAAGCCAGGAGCGTCGCATTTACCTACGATGCCCAAGATCGTGTTTTAGCGATCTTAGATCCGCTGGGCCGAACCCACACGATGTCCTACGACGGTGCCGATCGAATCACGAGCACGACGTCGCCTTGGCCAAACACGGTCGCATTCGGCTATGACGCAACCGGTAACGTTCTTTCCGTTTCTCCACCCGGGCACCCGGCGCACACATCGACCTACTCAGCGGTAAACCTGCCTCTAACTTATTCGCCGCCCGCGGTTGGGGCTGGCGCATGGGACACGACATGGGCGTACAATCTGGATAAGCAAGTGACTTCTATCGTCCGCCCCGATGCGATTGTTGTGACGCCGTCCTACGATTCGGGCGGTCGCATGATCGCGTTAGCGCATTCCACGGGGACGAGGACATTCGAGTACGACGGAACCCGACGGGCGATAAAACGGGCCTTGAGCGAAGATGGTGTGCAGACTTCCCATACGTACGACGGGTCGTTGCCCTTATCGACGACGTGGAGCGGTCCTGTCGCTGGCATCGTGGGCTGGCAATACGATGCGGACCTGAGGGTTTCAACCGAAACGGTCAATGGGATGTTCCCTGTCACGCTTGGGTATGATGGGGACGGTCTGCTGAACACCGTCGATGGATTGTACCTGGGCCGAAACGAGAACGGCCTGATCGTATCGACGTCAGTTGGCTATCTTTCAGAATCCAGGACCTACAACGCCTTCGGCGAAAGAAGCACGGACTCACACAGCTCTTACCTCTGGCCGTACCCGACCTACCTGCAAAACTCCTACACGCGAGACGCACTCGGGCGAATCACGCGCAAGGAAGAATTTGTGATGGGTGCGTACCGGGTTCTTGATTACCAGTACGATCTTGAGGGTAGGTTGGCGCAGGTGAGCACCGACGGCGGAGTCACCGCCGTGTACACGTACGATTCCAACGGCAACCGCTTATCCGTAGCGCGGCCGGTCGGCACTGATACCGGAACCTACGACGCGCAAGATCGATTGTTGACGTACGGTACGATGCAGTACGAGTACACCCGCAACGGCGAACTTTTGTCAAAAACGGATGCCAGCAGCGGGAACGTGACGCGGTACCAGTACGATGTACACGGGGCGCTGAAGCGTGTCGAATTGCCCGATGGACGCGTCATCGAGTATCTGACGGACGCCGCGAATCGTCGTGTCGGGAAGAAGGTGGACGGGGTCCTGGTGAAGGGATGGTTGTATGCGGGGGCGTTGACGCCTGCGGCCGAATTGGACGGCAGCGGAAACGTGGTGACGCGCATCGCTGCGGGTGAAATGCTTGTTCGGGAAGGTGTCACGTATCGCCTGATAAAAGATCATCTCGGCAGCGTTCGGTTCGCGGTCGATGTCCAGTTGGGCACCATCGCCCAACAGATCGATTACGACGAGTTCGGACGTGTTACGCTTGATACGAATCCGGGGTTTCAGCCGTTCGGATATGCGGGAGGGTTGTACGATGCAGACACGGGATTGGTGCGGTTCGGGGCGCGGGATTACGACGCGGAGTCGGGCAGGTGGACCGCGAAAGATCCGATTGGTTTCAGGGGAGGTGATACAAATCTCTTCAGTTACGTAGCCAACGATCCAATCAATTTGATTGATCCATCTGGCTTGACTTTTCGGAACGTTGACGCATCCCTCCAAAACGTCCTGCTAACTCTCTTCGCTCATCCGCAATTGAAGCGTTACCTCGACAGACTGGTCAATGAGAAACTCGCGACGGTCGACTTGCTCATTGATGAGCCGCCGTATTCGAATCGAATGACACAAGCTCAAGGAGCTTACTCGGTTGGATATCCGACCGAAAACGGGGTGTGGAGATACAAAGCGTGGTTTTCACCGGCCTGGGCATTCCAAACTTTCGAGAACTGTGGTTTTGGAAAGACCAATATGGAAGCATTGGTAGCTCATGAACTGGGGCACATCTACTCGTGGATGATTAACGCCCGGGATAACGAAGACTACACTGACTACGCTTTGATGTTTGAGGGCTATTTTCTTCCGAGCACGAGAAACGTTCACGACTGTCCGAATCCGATGTGTATTTAGGTTAAACATGATTTGTCTATTCTCAAACAGAACCTGTCACGCTGTGACAGGAGCTCTTCTTGTCATGATATCGACGTTGAATTGCCAGGAGGCATCGTCTCTCCCGACCAGAAGCCGAGTCGCTCCGCGACCTCCGGTCCACGCCGCCAAGGCGGATACAACCGAACCTGATTTCGTTCTCACTTCATTGGTAGGACTCACCCAGGACTATGACCGAATGGATCTGTGCCAGTCGAATTGCCTTGAAGGCAAATGCTCTGCTCAAGGGAGACGGTTTATTTGTGTCCGTAGATGCTCGGATGACCGGCATTGTCTGAAAAACGAAATCTGTGTTTGCGACGGAAGCAATTGCTCTGGAAAAATCAGCCACGTCGCGTTCAACGCCTGCGTCGACCGCCTTAAGTGGAGTGATCGCGAAGACTGAGCAGACGATCGAGATCGAAAAATGTCGTTTTTGACGCGGAAAACAGTTACTGCTTGACGCGATCACCAACTGTAGCACGTGGTCCGAAGGACGACAATTTCTCGACCACCTGCTATCGCATCCCCCAACCAATCCATCGCTGAGAAGTTTGCATGTCCCCTCTGTGCCAACGTGAATGAGACAGCGTCCCTAAGTTCCCCCCAACGCCCAGACAGCGTTTTGAAGTTCCCCCCGGTGCCCGGACAACCCAACAAGGGAGTTGGAGTTGCCCCGGTGTGGTGGACACCTATCCCTGAAGTTCCCCCGTTGCCGGGACAGTTGAACGGGTGCTACGCCGCAGAACGTACCTGGGCGCCCTGAATGATGCACAGAATGATGCCTTGGAACGATGCCCGAATGATGCACGGATTCTGTCCTCTCCCGTCACCTCCTGTCCTCTGCTGTCCCCTGCCCCCTCGCGTAAACCAGCAATTCCATGGGTTTTCGCGGATTTTTGCGCTTCCTTCATCGCCCTCATAACCCGAAGGTCGTCGGTTCAAATCCGGCCCCCGCTACAATAAAAAACGCGGTGTTACGAAAGTGGCACCGCGTTTTTTTAATGCATCGTTTGGGAATGATGCCGTGATGATGCCGGGGTTGAGGGTTATCGGGGGCGGTCGTCGGGGTGTGGGGGGGTCAAATCGTTGCAAGCCGGGCACAATAGGGCCTGGCATACGATCGCTTCAAAATTCTTGTCGCGTCGATACTGACATCTGTTGTGGAAAACAGAGCCTCGATCGGTTCTCTGGTCTCCGGGGGCCTCTTAGGCGTGTCGTCGCGCCACCCAGACGGTATGCCCGCCGCAATCTGGATCTTCGACGACATGGGTGACAACGGCATATCCGTGTTGCGCCAGCAGGCTTCGGTACTCCGATGTATCGAGGCTCGCGTGATACACAGGTTCGCCACACACATCGCCTATGACCGCTTCGCCCTCGGTGATCCCACTCGTGAACACCAACGAGCCGCCCATCCGGGTATGAGCACGAAAAACACCGAATGCCTTTCGTTGCTCGCCAGGCGTCTGCTGAGCGACAATTACATCTCCCCATCGACGACAACTACATCGCCCCATCCTGAGCGGCGGAGTTG
>JAYUPZ010000134.1:0-9847 GCA_043759805.1 Myxococcales bacterium
GAAAGGTTGCGGTCTCGAAGCGTTTGGTTCCGCGAAGGCGGGCGTCGCGGAGATCGGTATCGATAAAGTGGGCGCGATGCAAAATGGCACCCTGAAGATCGGCGTTTCTAAAATCCGTATTCGCGGCGTCAATATCCGTCAAGTCGGCGTTACGAAAGCGGCTGTGCTGCATATTCGCTCCCCGCAGATCGGCACCGACAAGCTGCGATTCTGTAAACGTGGCGTGCTCAAACTTGCTGGCGGTCAAAACTGCGCGGGATAGATTGGCTCGACCGAATCCAGCACTGCGCCCTTGCACCTCGCTCAAGTTTGCTTCCGAAAAGTCGGCAGCGGTGCATTCGGTTTGTTCCAGATTCGCGGTGTTGAGTTGAGCACGGTTGAACTTGGCCCCCAGCAAAATGGCCCGAGAGAGATTGGCTCCCGCCAGATTCGCCCCGCTGAAGTCAGCTCCGGACAAATCTATCCCTGAAAGATCGAAGCCTTCAAAGTCTCCGTCCCGCAGGTTTAACCCGGTTAGATCGCATGGCGATCGGGCGGAACGGCTGCGTTCAACGCGTTGTTGCAACGACGTTCTCGGATCGTCGGAATACGCTTCTTCTGTTGAAAGGGCGGAGGGCATGCGCGCTTCCGGGAAACAACGGCACTCCGGCGTGCCGTCTTGAGTTGCGACGATCTAGCCTCCAGATCGAGATGGGGTGGTCGATTCAGGTCAAAACCCCCGGTTACGAGAGCAACGACCAGAGAACGCCGAGAGCGGCATTGCTGGCCAGGGTGACCGGTAAGCTCATCTTGAATCGAAACACCATGAGGTTCGCGATGACGACCAGGGTGGCGGCCGGCACGTTGATGCTGGTGGCGACGGGAATCAGAAAGTGAAGTGGTCCAATGTGGGCTTCGTTGAGTTGTCGAAAGAGGACGTGAAGCCCAAACCAAATCGAAAGGTTCGCGATGACGCCCACAATCGCCGCGGTGATGGTCGAGAGTGCAGCGTGCAACCGTCGGTGGCCGCGCAAAGCCTCGATGTAGGGTGCGCCCACGAAGATCCACATGAAACACGGTACAAAGGTGACCCAGACCGTGACGATTGCACCCAGCACGCCACTCCACAACGGGGGCAAAGAACCGGGATTGCGAAACGCGCCCAGAAAGCCAACGAACTGCACGACCATGATGAGCGGTCCCGGGGTGGTTTCGGCAAGCCCAAGTCCATCGAGCATCTCGCCCGGTGAAATCCAGTGGAAAGTTTGCACCGCTTGTTGCGCGATGTAGGTGAGGACTGCGTAGGCGCCTCCGAAGGTAACGACGGCCGTTTTCGAAAAGAACACCGCCTCTTTGACGAAAACCGACTCGGCGCCAAACACCATGAACAGGATCACAACGGGTCCACCCCATAGAAGACTGAACAGTGCCACCAGGGTGAGTGTTCTCGACCACGAAGGAAGGGTATGCGTGAGCTGCCCGTCCGCGGCCATGTTGCCAACAATTGTGTGCTGCGATTGCACATCTGTAACTGAATTAGGACTGGGAAAGTGCGCTGGGAAGAAGTTGCTTCCGATAAATCCGAACAATCCCGCAAAGGCAACCACAGCGGGAAAGGGGAGCCCAAAGAAGAAGATGGCAACAAACGCAAGGCATGACACACCAATCAGCCATCGCTTTTTCAGTGCGCGTTTTCCGATCCGCAATACGGCCTCGATCACGACCGCGAGCACGGCCGCCTTCAGACCGAAAAAGACTGCGGCGACCGTCGGGATGTTTCCGAATTCGACGTACACCACGCTCAACCCGAGGATCGCCACAAAGCCAGGCAACACAAAAAGCAGGCCTGCCGCGAGGCCCCCGCGCATCCGGTGCATGAGCCAGCCGATGTAGGTCGCCAGTTGTTGTGCTTCGGGTCCCGGCAGCAACATGCAGTAGTTAAGTGCGTGAAGAAAGCGGGCTTCATCGAGCCAGCATCGCTTTTGCACGAGTTCCTTGTGCATCAACGCGATCTGTCCGGCAGGGCCACCGAAACTAAGTAAGCCGATCTTTGCCCATACACGCAATGCCGCCCCGAAAGATATCGAGCGGGGAACATGGGTTGCTAAATCGCTGGTCGGCGAATGGGTGTCTGGCGGTGGCACGCGGATACTTTGCCACAACAGACGCCCCGCTTTGCCCGATTTACGGCGCTCAGGTAAGGACGGGAACGGGCTGTGATGCGTTCTGATGGATCGGTGCGGGAACAGCCGCTACGTAATCGGCACTCATCAGCGGATCACCGTAGCCGGCCTTGCTGTTTTTCTCGAACTCGGAGGGGGGAACCCCCATCGCTTGCAGTGCCGTCGCCAGCCATTGCCTGTGCATCAATCCCAACATCTGTTGCTGGTACGAGCCAAACATTTTCATCTTTTTCGTGCTGCGATAGTCGACGAACAACCCGGTCTTGAAGAATCCATGGGCGCTGCCAGCCGTGACAATCGCCATGTCTTGAGCGTCGTGCGTATTCCAGCCCGCCTCCTGCGTCCACTGCACAAGCGACAGATCAAGCGCCGTCACCCCGGGTGCCACTTCCAGCGCCTCGAGTTTTTTCATCAAATCGACGAACACCAGGTCGAAGCTGCGCTGCAAGCATTCGGTCAATTTCGGTTGGTTGCTACCGGCGTTGTGGGCCACATCCTGATGCCAGTTGCCACTGTGATTGCCATAGGTTCCCGCGGGCAACGAGATGGTCGCGACCCTGCTCGTGCCGCAAGCGAGGTCGGGGTAGAAAGAAGGCGAGTTGGCCATGATCTGATCAATGGTCGCAAATGCGGCCATGTTCTTGGGACCCTGATCGCTGCGGACGAAGTTGCCGAGATGGCCTCCGTTGTGGTGGCCAATGTAATACGGATAGTCGAATCCGCGTAGCACGTTCAGCTTCGAGACCAATTTACTGGTCAAAGATGCGCTTTTCAGAACGGGTGACAGTGTCGTACCTTGCAGTGGCCCTGACTTGATGGTGTGCCCCGGCAAATGGACGGTGCTTTGCGTGAGCGTGCTTGTGGCTGGATACATGTTCTGCTCAAGCACGGCACCGTGCACGGTGGTCATCGCGGCGAAACACGGTTTGAGTCCCGGTACGAGCTCCGCGCCGTCCGCCCGACGCGGATAAAGCGATGGCAAGAAGGGTAGGGCGACGGTGATCCCACCGGTCCCACGTAAAACCTGTCGGCGATCGATGCGAACTGCTTTCATCGTACTGCTCCGGGAAAAAGGCGAACGGGACGTGCCCTATGACAAAACGCCTATAAAGGCTAACGATTGTTAACATGTACGACAATAGGCGTTTCGGCTCACAAATCTCCGTTTTTACAGCGGAAAGCAGCCCCTGTTGGGTCTTATTGGCCATGGTGGTGCCGTGGTGCTGGGGTCTAGATTTTAGTGGAATACCCGTGTTGATGTTTGAATCCGGATACCGATGGATTCGAAAACACCCGCTCTACCAGCTCGCCCCAAAAAGAGCGGCGGCAAGCTCGGCTGGGTCAGCTCGACGTATTTTGGCGAAGGGTTACCGTGGAGCGTTCTGCACCAGATGGCCACCGAGTTTCTGACGGCGGTGCGCGCGCCCCTGTGGCAGGTCGGTTACACCTCCTGGTTGCACGGCGCCGTGTCGCTGAAGTTCCTCTGGAGCCCGCTTATCGATCTGCTGGGTGCCAAGCGCTCGTGGATGGTGATTCTTCAAATCGTGATGGGATTGGGAATGGTTGGGGTTGGTGTTGTGGCGGCGCAAGGGGAGTTGGTGCCGTTCTGGATAGCCCTCGTCTTGCTATCGATTTTCCACGCGACACACGACATTGCGTGTGACGGTTACTACATGCTCGCGCTCGACAAGTCGGATCAGGCGTTGTTCGCCGGCGTGCGTGTTGCTGCATTCCGAGTCGCGATGTTGGTGGGATCGTCGGGATTGGTGATCCTGGCGGGGAACACAAGTTGGTTTTGGGGCTTCGGCGCCGCAGGTGCGATCATGATTGCGGTCGGTGTTGGCAATGCGCTTTTTCTGCCTCACATCGAGGAACCGAAACACTTTAAACCCCAGGTGTCCGATTCGCCTCGCGCCCGACGCGGTGCCTACCTCGATGCCTATCGATCTTTTTTCGCACAACCGGATGCCGTCAAAGTCCTCGCGTTTATTTTCAGTTTCAAACTTGGCGAGACACTGACCTTTGCGATGACGAAGCCTTTGCTGCGAGACATCGGCATCAGCACAGAATGGCGGGGCGTACTCAGCACGCCGTCTACCATCTCTCATATCCTCGGCGCAGTCGTTGGCGGCGGCTTGATTTCCCGACTTGGCCTCGCGCGATGCTTGATTCCGATGACCTTCATCATGGCGGTCCCGCTGTACGCACCGGTCGCGTGGTTTCAGCCTGGCTTTGCGGTGGTCCTGATCGTTTCCATCTTTGAACAATTCGCCGGTGGCATGGGCAGCACGGTGCTCGTGGTGTTTCTAATGCAGCGATGTCGAAAATCGGCGTCAGCCTCCCACTATGCTTTCGCGAGCGCCATCGTTGCGCTCGGGGGAATGTTGATAGGTGCTATGTCCGGTCACATGAATTCCCATTTTGGACATCAGTATTACTTCCTGTTGTGTTTTGTTTTCAGTATTCCCGGGCTGATTCTTTCCTTGATTGTTCCGAGGGTGCCACTCGATTCCGATGCCCCAGCCACGCAGGCAAAGTAGGGTGTTCGGTATTTTGATCGCCGCGATTGGGGTCATACTTGCGTCTTGTGCCGGTGTGCTGGTCTATTTTCGCCTGAATGAAAACGCCATCGTTTTTCATCCGGAAAAGGGACCCCTTGCTCCTCCCGCCGCATCGCTTGAACTAGACAGTCGAGACGTAAAGTTCAACAGCACCGATGGTGTTGCGCTTGTCGCACGTTTAATTCCGCCGCCCCCGACAGTTCTTCCGGAAACGGCGGGATGGGTTTTGTATTTTCACGGCGCCGGTGCCAACGTGGGTATTGCGGGTTACAACGAAGCCTGGGCCCAATTTCGGAAACTCGGACTTGGTGTGCTGGCGGTGGACTACCGAGGCTTTGGGGAAAGCGCGGGGGAGCCAACCGAGGCCGGGTTGTATCGAGACGCCGATGCTGCCTTTGCCTATCTGACCCGTACGCTTGGAGTCGCGACCAACCGAATCTTGATCTACGGCTATTCGCTCGGAACGGCCGTCGCGATCGATCTGTCGACACGTGTTACAGTTGCAGGGTTACTGATGGAAGGCGCTTTTCTTTCGGTCCCGCGGCGGGGAGCGGAGCTCTACCCCTACCTCCCGGTAAATTTCATGATGCGCAATCGCTTTGCGTCCGAAGAAAAAATCGCCCGGGTAGGGATGCCCAAGCTATTTTTGCATGGACGCGACGACCAAGACATTCCGGTTGCACACGGCGAGGCGCTTTATGCCCTGGCCCGGCCTCCCAAACAAATGGCTGTCATGGCCGGTGGTCACATTGACGCCTACAAGGTCGATCCGAGTTTTTTCCGGACGGTCGCGCAGTTCGCGCGGGATTGCGGAATTGCCTTATTGACGTTAGAATGACGCGCTGCGTGTCGTTGTCGAAACTCGGGACTGGCAAAACGCCAAAGGATCGAGTAAAAAACCCGCCCTTTCCAGGAGACTACCCAATGCCCGCCCCTCTCGCCGTCGTAAAGAGCAAATTCGAATCCAAGGACAAGTTGGTCGATCAGGTCGTTGACCTGTTGGCCAAAGGTGGCGATGAGTCGAAGGAAGATTTACGCAAGCGCCTCGCTCCCGCCTCCAATAAAAAGCTGTTGCGCATTCACGATGTGGCAACCCAGGTTAAAGCCATTGGTGGTCGCGACCAGCTCATCACCGCAACGGCCACGGCGCAGGGCAAGGCCAAGGACAAGCCCTACGTTGCCAAGCTGGAAGAAGCGTCGTCTGCACAGCTCATCGACATGAAGAAGTCGGCCGAGCGTCGCACGAAGAACGCCTGAGCGCGTCTCTCTGGTCTCTCAGACCACACAAAAATGGCGCCTCGGGGCGCCGTTTTTGTTTCGAAAAGCAAAAACCCCGAGACAATCGGCGATCGTTCCATCGACACTGGCTCACCACCTCGGCGGAACGACCCCCGATTGTCCTCGGGATTTGAGGCTCACCACCTCTACTAGATGTTTCGGCCGTGTTACGTAGAAATTTGAGGAGAAATCGTATGTCCTATCGACCTGTCGCCTGATTCAGGTTACACGGTTGACGGGGCGTCACCCCGGTGGCGGAGTTTGACAGTAGCGCGACGCGTCTCGTCGGCACCGGGAGGGTCGTTTTCCAATCTTGGTTGGATATACTGCGCGGCCAATGAGCCTCATTCACAACAGTTATTTCGATGGCAAGGTGCAGAGCGTTGGTTTTCAACGCAACGGCAGAAAGATCACCGCTGGCGTGATCGATTCAGGCGAGTACCACTTCGGCACCGAATCCGCCGAACGCATGACCATCACGAGCGGTCAGGTCGAAGTAAAGATCGACGGCACAGCGACCTTCGTGGTTTATCCCGTTGGTACCGCCTTCGAGATCGGCGTCAAAAGTGGCTTTGACATACGAGCGCGCGAGCCGGCTGCCTACGTGTGCGAGTATCTTTGAATCGGCGCAATTGGCGTGTCCTGAGCGATCTGCGGAGCACTTCACTGCTCGCTATCCTTCTTGTGCACCCGGCGCGAGCCGCCGTACCGTCGGCGCAATCGCTGTTTGTAGATCTCTCAACGGTCTCACAACGTGTGGTGCGCGCCGAGCTCAAACTGGAGGTCGATGCGGGCCCGTTGACGTTGGTCTACCCGCAATGGATTCCCGGCGAACACGGTCCAACGAATCCCATCAACGATCTTGTCGAACTTGAGATCACGATGGGCGGAACGCCCTTGGTGTGGCGTCGCGATCCAGAGAATCTACATGCCTTCGTGGTGACTGTACCAAAGCGTAGCACGATAGTCGTCCGTTATGCGCTCGTGACCGCGGTTGGTGGGAGGGGCGCAATGTCTCCTGCGATGGCCACCGATGCCCTCGCGATTTTGAAATGGAATCAAGTGGTGTTGTATCCGCTAGGCGCCAATCCTGCACTTCTAAAGGTTTCCGCAAGCTTGCGGTTGCCATCCGCCTGGACCTTTGCGACCGCGCTATCACCCATTTCGGAACGACCTGTCGTACGCTTTGCTCCGGTGTCGCTGGAAAAGCTGGTGGATTCTCCGGTGGCGTTGGGAAGAGACAGCAAGGTGATAGAGCTTCATGCCCCGGGGGCGCCGCCTCATACCCTCGCGATTTTTGCGGACGGCGCATCGTCGCTCAATCTCTCCACGTCGAGGCAGCACGCTTTCGGGCGCCTTGTCGCCGAAGCGGGTCGCCTCTTTGGCAGCTATCCGTATTCCCGCTACACATTTCTGCTCTCACTTTCCGATCACGTGCCGCACGGCGGTCTTGAACACCACGAGTCGAGCGACAATCGCATTGCCGAACGCTCGCTGGTTGAAGACGGGTTGTTTGAGGTCCGTTCCGGGCTCTTACCCCACGAACTCGTGCACGCCTGGAATGGCAAACTGTTACGCCCAGAAGGTCTTGTGGTAAAGGATTTCCAAACTCCGTATCACACGGAGCTGTTGTGGATCTATGAGGGTCTGACGACTTACCTTGGCGAGGTGTTGACAGCCCGAAGTGGTCTTCGAACGGTCGAGGTCGAGCGCGACGCGCTGGCGGTGCTTGCGGCCCAGATGACGACCCGCTCCGGGCGAGCCTGGCGATCGGTGGAAGACACAGCGACCAGTGTGCCGGCTTTGAACACTGCGGCTCGCGAGTGGCGAGGCCGTCGACGGGGCTTGGATTACTACCCAGAAGCTGCACTCGTTTGGCTCGAGGTGGATGTGTTCATTCGTAAAGCCACGGAGGGGAAGCACTCGCTTGACGATTTTTGTCGTACGTTTTATGGGCGACATGCCGACGGAAAACTCCGGGTTGTTCCGTACAGTCTTCCAAATGTTGTCACGGCTTTGAATGCGATCGTGGCTTCGGACTGGCAAGGGTTCTTTGCGAAACGAATTCAGATGATATCGCCCGTCGCGCCCGTTGCAGGGCTGGAAATGTCGGGTTGGCGGTTGGCTTTCCGGGATGTTCCGACTTCTGCCTGGAAGAATCGGGAAATCGCGGCAAAGGAGATCGACCTGTCCCATACGCTGGGTCTGGTACTCCGAGACGACGGAACGGTGATCGACGTGCTCGCGGGATCTCCGGCGGCGGGGGCGGGCATTGCGCCGGCCTCCAAAATCATTTCGGTGCAAGGGAAACGTCTTAGCCGGGACCGCCTGCGGGACGCCCTGATGGCCACGGCGCGTCACCCCGGCGTCGAACTCATTGTCGAGAATCAAGACACGTTCAAGGTCCACCGATTGAAATGGCGAGGCGGCGATCGTTTTCCGGTGTTGGAACGCCTGGCCGACAGGCCCGACCTTCTGACGCCGATCTTATCGTCCAGCCCGATGTGATGCGATTTAAAATTCTCTTCATGATGATGGGCTGGGTTGGGGCCTGCGCGAGCAATCAGGACCCTCGAGCAAAAATCGCCAATCGCGGTGAGGATCCGGTGTCAACATGGCAGCGGGTTCATCCATCGGATGATCTCGGCGCTCCCGCGGAATCGCAGCGAAACCCGACCAAGACCATCGCCAAGCATTCCGGCTCGAAACCGTGCCTTGACGCCGATGTCGAGGCAAAGGAGCTGTGGACGCGCGCGGCGAGGTGTAAGAGTGATACGGAATGCAATCACTATCCTTCCACCTGTTCTGCCGTGGGAAACAACACGGCCGCTGATGAACTGGTCGATCTCGACAACTGGCGCAACAAGAACTGCGATCGCGAACCCAATGCATTTTGCGGGGCGACCACGCCCTACTGCGACAAGGGTATTTGTGCGGTTCGCAAGGTTCCAAGTCGAAGGGCCAACGCCACCAGGTAAAGCGCAAGATCCATCCGATCGGTCATCGTCTGGGGAAAGCTGCGCGCGAAACCGGGCTGTGAAACGGTTGCATCGATCGGCGTGTTTCCCAGTTTGGACTTGAGTTCGTCCAACACTGTCTCGAGATTTGTGAAGGACGAGGGATCCATACGGGCACCCAGAAAGCGATAGTCGAGACGGCGTTCGTAGAGAATGATTTCTCGTTCACCGTCGCGGCGCTGCAGCAAGACGAAGCGCTCAGCTTTGTGTTTGTGCTGAACGGAGGTGGTTTTAACCTTGCTTGACAAGAGCAGTCCGCCTGACGCCAGGGCTTTTCCCATGCTGAATTTTCGATGGGTCGATTCGGTGACGACGGTCTCGTCGTGTTCACGCGTCCCCCGCTGGACAAGTTCAATGGCCGAATAGGGACAGTCCTCGCCGCCAGAATCGTTTTCGTTGACGCGCAACCCGCTTGCGCCAAAAGCAAGGGTCTTGGCCACGAGGCGCTCGCGATCATTCGGGACAACGTCGCTGTCGCAGGTGAGTGCGCGAACTTGAATGGTTTCCAGTTGTCGAACGCAAATCTGTAGCCGGGTGTCATCGGCATCCACACACAGAACGCGTGGCATGGTACCCATGAGTTTGAGTCGCACTTCCGCGGGGGCCAGTGCGACGATGCCACTGATGGTGCGGATCCGCACTTCATCAAGCGGCGGCATGGAAAAGACAACCAGTAACATTGGGGCTTATACTGCCGCGATCGTTGAGGCGCGAACCACCAGTTCGGTCGGAAAAGGGGTAGGTCGCCACGGCTCGCCCTGCAGATCACCCAGCACCATGCGGGCGAGGGCGGTTCCCATCGCAACCATCGGTTGTCGGATGGTCGTCA
>JAYUPZ010000135.1:0-2161 GCA_043759805.1 Myxococcales bacterium
GCGGGAACATGGCTGAGCTAACACAAAAAGAGCGCCTGCAACCATCATTGCTGGATAGGCTCACTGACGACAATCCGCTCCGCAAGGTGGAATCGCGAGAACAACGGGTTCTGTCGGGAAGCCAGTTGCGCGATAGCGTACGACGGGATCTGTCGTGGCTGTTCAATACGACCAACTGGGAAGGCGTGATGGACCTGTCGCGTCTCGAGTTGGTTCGCCGTTCGACGCTCAATTACGGAATCCCCGATCTAACGGGCCAGACGCTCAGCGGCATCGCAGGCCATGAACTCGAACGAACTTTGCGACAGGCCATCTGGGATTTTGAACCGCGATTGATTCGATCCACGGTCAAGGTCAAGTTGGTGGTCGACAAGGATCGAATGGATCACAACGCCATGGCTTTTGTAATCGAGGCCCAACTTTGGGCGCAACCGATGCCGATGCAGTTGTATCTCCGGACCGAGATCGATCTCGAAGACGGGTCGGTACGGGTCTCAGAATCCGGCCGGTAGATCATCATGGATCCACGCTTTCTTGATTACTATAACCGCGAGCTAAGCCACTTGCGCGAGCTGGGTGGGGAGTTCGCTCAAGAGTTTCCCAAGATCGCGGGTCGACTTGGCATTGAACGTTTTGAGTGCGCTGACCCTTATGTCGAGAGATTGCTTGAAGGGTTCGCCTTCATGGCCGCCCGCTTGAATCTGAAACTGGACGCGCAGTTCCCACGATTCACTCAGCATCTGCTTGAGGTTGTTTACCCGCACTACCTGTGTCCTACGCCATCAATGACGCTCGTGCGCATGTCTCCCAACATGCGTGAAGGATCACTCGCCGGGGGATTCACGGTTCCGCGTGATTCTGTGCTTCGTGGACAACTTGGCCGCGGTGAACAAACGGCCTGTGAATACCGGACCGCCCACGATGTCGTGCTGTGGCCGATTGAAATCAAGCGGGTCGAATACGGCAGCTACCGAGGAGAATTGGGCGCCCACGTTCCACCCCATCTGAAGACACCACGGGCCGCCTTGCGGCTAACTCTCAAGACGAATGGGGGGGTGACTTTCGACAAATTGCCCATCGACACGTTGCCGCTTTACATCCGCGGCAACAACAGCCGCGCGATGTCGATCTACGAGCAGTGCATGTCCAACACGGTGGCGGTGGTCTCCGTTGGAAAGGGGCCCAACCAGGTTTCCCATCGTGTCGAGAACGGCATCGAATCGATTGGGTTTTCGGATGAAGAGGCACTGTTACCGTACGGAACCCGCTCGTTTCAGGGCTACCGATTGTTGCAGGAGTACTTTTCATTCCCGCAACGGTTCATGTTTGTCGGATTGAACGCGATCAAGGAAACCGCAGCACGATGTGCGAGTGATGAGATGGAACTAGCCATCCTGTTTGATCGAAAGAATCCCGAGTTGGAGGGCGCGCTGTCTCTAGACGATGTAGCTTTGTTCTGCGCGCCTGCGGTCAATCTTTTCCCCAAGCGCGCCGATCGCATCCATCTGAACGATACCGATTTTGAACATCACGTGATTCCCGATCGCACCCGCCCGGTGGATTACGAGGTGCATTCGGTAAGCAGGGTAATTGGCTACGGCAACAGTTCTACCGATCGCACCGAGTTTTTTCCGCTCTACTCCGCTTCGCAGCGGCCTGGTGTTAGTGGATCGCGGTCTTTTTTCACAGTTTCGAGGCAGGCGCGACGCTGGTCGGAAAAGTTGAAACAGACGGGACCACGGTCAAGTTACATGGGCAGTGAGATATTTTTGTCTCTTGTCGACGAGATGGAGGGGCCGTTCCGATCGGAGTTACGTCAATTGGGAGTGGAGTGTCTGTGCAGCAACCGTGATTTACCGTTGCATATGCCGGTCGGACAGGGTCCAACTGACTTTACGCTGGAGAGTGGCGCCCCTGTGGAGTCGATTCGAGTTCTCGCGGGTCCAAGTGCTCCCCGAGCGTCTGCGGCGCACGGAGATACCGCGTGGAAGCTCATCAACCATCTGTCATTGAACCACCTCACGTTGACCGACAACGATCCGATCCATGGTCCTGTCGCACTCCGCGATATGCTGTCGCTGTACGCCGATCTGGGTGATCCTTCAGCGCGAAAGCAAATCGAGGGTATACGGACGGTGCAAAGCCAACCGGTCACACGTCG
>JAYUPZ010000136.1:0-4690 GCA_043759805.1 Myxococcales bacterium
GTCGGCGGTGAGGACAGTGCAGAAGGCGCCTCAAGTTTCGACCGTGTGATGGGAAGCGTGTCACGCGACCCACGTCGGTTCGGGGGCCGCGACACGCAACGTTGCGCCGGTGCCGGGATGGATAAAGGTGATGGATTCGGCGTGCAGGCGCAATGCGTGAACGCCCAGCGCCGTCGCCACCCGTAGGGTTGCGGGTTCGGAATACAGATCGTCACCGAGAATGGGGTGGCCACTGTGCGCAAGATGCACCCGGACCTGATGGATGCGCCCCGTCCCAAGCGTCGCACGCACGAGAGCCGACGACTCCCGTTGCCACAAACGATCAAACACGGTACGCGCAGGCAAGGGATCTCGACCCCCGTTAACCATCGCGCGACTGCCACCTTTTCCGCCTCGTCCGATCACGCCATCCACGGAAAATGACAGCGGCGGAGCGCCCTGCACGTGCGCCAGATAGGATTTGGTACACAAGCCCGACGAGAGCGTCTTGCGCAACATCAACCAGGATTCTCGACTGCGAGCGGCGACAATCACGCCACTTGTCCCTGTATCGAGGCGGTGACACAGTCCACCCTCCCGGGCATCCTCCGAGGCATCGAAGCACTCTGGAAATTGTGCTACGATTCCCGCTGCCACCGTGTCGCCCTCGTTCGGACGCAAGGGATGACTGGGCATGCCCGCCGGCTTGTTCACTGCGACCATCGTCGAATCCTCATACAGAATCTCGAGGTGCATCGCTCGCGGTTGCAAGACTGGCCGTGCCATCCCCTCCGTTCCTGCGATATCCGGTTCGGCGCTCGCGTCGATATAACTACCCTTGTCGAGCCTGCGGCCCGCAAGCAACACGTTTCCCTCATCGAATAGTCTTCGCGCCGCGCGCGTAGAGATCCCGAGTCGACGCGCAACCACGGCGTCCGCGCGCTCTTTTTCGCCGGCGCTCACCTCGACGATCGTTGCCGCGGTTTGGGAGCCGCAGTAGCCGTTCGGGTGCTTCGCGACGCGGTCGTGCTGCGCGCTTGCACTTCGCGAGGCAATTCGGTGGTCGGGGAGTAGACGATGACCTTGTCCCCTTCCTTGAGTTCGGTCGACCATGAATAGCGATTGATGCGCGCCAGATCACCGGGCGACAATCCGTATCGGCGGGCGATCTTGTTGAGGGTATCGCCCTGACGCGCATTGTATTGCAGACGCGTTTTGCCACGACGGGCTGCCTGCAATTCGAGAAACTCTTCGCTCCCAAGGGTCACGACTTGCAGCCGGGTGGGATCAAGGAGCGCAACCTCCTTGCCGTCGAAGGACTCCGGTACAAAAAGCTGGAACACCATGCCGACCTGAAGATTTGCGGAGGGATCGAGGTTGTTCCATTCCGCGATGTCCTCAACGGCCACCTGCATGACGCCCGCCACCGACTCAAGCGTATCACCCGATGCCACTCGATAGAACACCCGTTCGCGACCCGGATAGGAGAATATTTTTTCAGGCACGGCAACCAGCAGCGGTTCGTCCTTCACGTCGCTGCCGCTCGCCGCAACCGCGTCGGTTGTTTCAGCCGCTTGCTGCGTGCGAACCGGCACCACCAGCGTCGTGCCTCCACGCAATTCGGAAGCACTGTCGACGCCGTTGAGCTTGCGCAGTTGCTTTTCGGTGGTTCCAAAACGCTTGGCCAGATCGCCCAGCGTTTCGCCGTGTCGCAACACCACAGTTGAATGCGCAGCGGATTCGAGGTGCACGCGGCCAAACCCTGCAACAAATACCGGCGTCGCACCATGCGGTATTCGTACCACGTGTTTTGCCCGATCGGGCGGCACGCGTCCGCGTATCAGTGCGGGGTTGAGCAGGGCGAGATCTTCGAGCGTTGTACCCGCTGCCTTCGCCACCACGGCGAGTGGTGTACCACCCGGCACGTCGACCAGATCGAACACAAAAGGCGGATCCATCGTGAGATCGGAAAACCCAAACGCCTCGAGGTTTTTGCCAACGACCGCCGCCGCAAGAATTTTCGGGACGTAAAGCGTGGATTCCCACGGCAGTCCCGATTCGTGTCGGATGAGTTCCCAGTAATCGTTTGTGTTGTAGCGCGCGATCGATTGCAGGACCGCACCATAGCCAGCGTTGTAGGCGGCAAACGCCAGCGGCCACGAACCGAATCGGACATACAGATCTTTTAAATAAAGTGCCGCTGCCTCGGCCGCTGCTTCCGGATCGCGGCGTCGATCTACCCAGTAGCCAACCTCAAGTCCATAGGCGCGCGCGGCACCTGTCATGAACTGCCAAATACCACCCGCGCCAGCGTACGAAGAAGCGGCGGGCTCGAATCCACTTTCGATCATGGCCAGGTACACCAGATCGCGCGGCACGCCCTCTCGCACGAGCACGCGTTCGAATAGGGCCTTGTAGCGACCCAAACGTTGCAACCATCCCCGAATGATTGCGTGTCCGCGAGCATCGTTCTTGAAGTAGTCCAGATAACGTACCACACGCCCGTCAAACCGAACCGGGATCTCGGGCATCTTGAGGGCGCGCAACCAAGCCGGCGCGCTCGACTCGGTATCCGGAGGCAGTGCTCGCGGCAGAGCGGCCGAGCGCAAGGCTTCAGGCACGTCGCCGCTGCCACTCCACCGACCAGGCAACGCGGGGGCCTCTACCTGCCTCCGCGGATCCTCCGGATCACGAATCAAAATTGGCAAGGCGCCATGTCGCGGGAAGCTGTGCTCTTCGAATCGTCGCAACTCTCGCAACTCGGGACTTTCAAATTCGGGTTCGAGCGCCGGCGCGAGGCCCCCACGAACCGCGCGTCGCTCCGAAGCCACCGGCGTCGTCACGGGCTGCGCGTGCGAAGCCGGGACGATAACGCATGTTCCAATGACAACGAGCGCCCTCCGCAGCCCGCAAAAACGGGTGCGCGCCATGCGGAGGCGGAACGGTAAGCTCGGAGGCACCAGAGAGAATCGTAGCCAAGCTGGGCCGACAGGCAAGAAATCAGCTGTGGCGTTTGCCCCGATCCCACACCGTGGTATAGAACCGACCGGAGGATCCCATGCCCCTTGGCGCAAGCGAGCTGCTCATCATTTTGGTTATTGTTGTATTGGTGTTCGGCTCGACGAAGTTGCCGCAGCTTGGCGATGGCCTCGGCAAGGCGATCAAGAACTTCAAACGTGCCGTCAACACTCAGGCTGAGATTGACGTGACGCCGAAGCGGGACGACACGCGTGACGACAAGAATGCAGACAAAAAGGCCGACGAGGGAAACGATTCTTCCCGTGGCGGCGGCGCCAAATCCTGAGAGTCTCGCCTAGTCCCTGATATTGTTAGGGATTTTCCTTTCGGGTTGATTGCGTCTTTTGTTTCGAAACCGAAGGGTTTCAGTAGAGTTTTCCACAGAATTCCTCTGTGATTTCAACGCGCTGCGAATTGGCCGTTGACGCGATACACAAGCGGGTCCACACTTGCTGTTATGGCGACCCGCACAATCAAACGGTACTCGAACCGCAAGCTGTACGATACAACGGATAGCCGATACGTAACGCTGCAGCAGATCGCACAAATGATCCGCAACGGGGACGAAATCCGGGTGACCGATAAGTCGACGCAGCAGGATTTGACGACCGCGACCCTCGCGCAGATCATTTTCGAGGAGGAAAAACGTTCCCCTAAGCTGCCTGTTGAAGGCCTGCGACGCATCATCCGCGTCGGTCTCCAGGTGTGAGGCCGACTTAAAAGTCGAGTCCGGCGCTCAAAGAAAAGCGCTGCTGAACCTCAGCGTTGTCGCGCGCTCCTTGCCCGTTCGGCTGGCTGTCCCGCGAATTCAACTCGAAGATACGGCCGTATTGGGCGGTAAAATGCACGGCAGAAAAGTGCATTTTGAATCCGGCGAACAGCTGGTTTCGCGTGATGTTGTCCTGGTTCGCGAACGAAAAGTTACCGCCGACAGTGCCTTTTTTGGGGTCATAGACGCCGATATCGTTGGCGTTCCCGAGTTGCTGCGGCGAACACTGCGGACCAGCGGTTGCGTTGGTGGCCGAGGCATCGAGTGCTGCGTATCCGTCACAACCCGGCGTAAGGTCGAAAATATCGCTGCGCGCACGAATGATGAACTGCGACAGGCCGGCGAAGGGCTCGAAACGCCAGGTGCCGAACACCCCGAATGCCTTCGATAGAATCAGATCGAGACCGAGAATGTCGATGCGTGCATCGTTCGCTCCTGTCACATGCGAAAGACCCACCCGACCGGCAACGTTCGGCAAGGGCAGCTTGCGGAAACCTTCATGAATCGCGAGCTTCGCGTAGGCCTGGTACGCGATCATCTGGGACTCGAGCAAGTGGATAAAGCCCGCCCCCACTTCCATTGATGGCACGGGAAGCCAAATTCCCTTGCGAACCGAAACGCCAACGGTGGTCAAATGGCCATCCGGTCGAGAAGACAATCGGTTTTGCGGCTGAACCACCTCGGTCCCATCCCAGTGCTGTGCCTTGTTGGCGATGCTGGTCATCGCAACGTCGGCTGAGATTTGAAATCCCGAGAAGCCAAGGGTGCTTGCAGGAACAACGATGTGCGGCGCCAAAACGGTACCGAGCTCCGACATGAGGCTGCGAAACGATTCGTTCGCATTCACGCCCTGGGCCTGCAGATTCACCCCGGTAATGAGGCCATTTGTGCGCTCGATCCAGCCGCACTCGCCTGTCGTTCGTG
>JAYUPZ010000137.1:0-4684 GCA_043759805.1 Myxococcales bacterium
CTGATGGCCACGCTGCCCGCACGCGCCGACAGTACCTCGGCGAGTGGAGGGGCTACGCGGTCGATCTTGTTCCAGACAAGCACGCGCGGTGTTTCGCCCAGCTCCAAATCGTGCAGGATTCGGTCCACGGCATCAATGTGATTTTCGTACTCCGGGTCGGCAGCATCCACCACGTGCAACAACAGATCGGCTTCGTCCAACTCTTCAAGAGTGGCACGGAATGCTCGAGCAAGATCGGGTGGTAGATCGCGTATGAATCCCACCGTGTCCGCAATGATGATTTCGCGCTCTTTCGGCAGACGAAGCCGTCGGGTGGTCGGATCGAGGGTTGCAAACAGTTTGTCCTCTGCGAGCACGGCGCTATCGGTCAGGACGTTCAGCAAGGTGGACTTTCCGGCGTTCGTGTAGCCCACGATGGCGACCACAGGTAGGCCCCTGCTGGTGCGTTGTTTTCGGCGTCCTTGCCTTTGTGCTGCGTATCGTTCGATCTCCTGTTCGAGCCGATGGATGCGTTCATGGGCTCGCCGTCGGTTGATCTCGAGCTTTGTTTCACCGGGTCCGCGGCCTCCGATGCCACCCGTAAGTCGGCTCATCATGGTGTTTTTTTCCTGCAGACGCGGCAAGGTGTAGCGAAGCTGAGCAAGCTCGACCTGCAGCTTCCCATCGCGGCTGCGTGCCCGTTGCGCGAAGATGTCGAGGATCAACATCGAGCGATCGATGACCTTGAGATCTGTGAAATTCGATACCGACTGCGCCTGGCCCGCTGAAAGTTCCGGATCGAAGATCAATAGGTGCGCGTCCAATTGCATCGCACGAATCAGCGTGTCTTCCAGCTTGCCCCGTCCGATGAGGTAGCGTGGATCCGCTTCTTGCCGTCGCTGGTGCACGGCGCCCACGACCTCGACACCTGCCGTCGCACAGAGCTCGCGCAATTCGGCAACGCGACCTTCGGTTGCCACGGGTGGTGCGCCCGATTTCCTTCGCAAGATTTCCACAACCACCAGCAAGGCGCGTTCGGTCCCCTCGGCGCGGCGTGTGCGCGGCGCCACGCGCAGGAACTCGTCTTCGATCGCACGGACGAGCGCCTCGGCGTCAATCGTACGACGATAGAAGGGCGTGTGAGGCAAGATCTCCCACGGCGTGGTTTCACCTTCCCCGGCTGGCCGAAGGTGGGCAACGAATAGGTCCGCGGGACGTCCATCGCCGCCAACGCCGATGGCTGCCACCAGATCGAGACGCAAGAGCGCCAGATCGACCAGATCGTCGCGTGAAAGGGGTTCGTTGCGCAGATGGGTATGCACGAGGCGCAGGCCACGAAAGCGTCCGTGTCCCGCACGAAGCCGACCAAAATCGGGGAGCATCAGTTTTGAGGAATCGCCCACAAAAACGTGTTCAATGTCGCCGCGCCGATTGCAGAGCAGCCCAATCTGTCGCTCGATGCTGCGCGAAAGACCACAGAGGTAGGTCGCAAGCTCGTCGCTCAGGATATCGTCGGGTGGAATTTGCCGTCGGTAAATGCGTTCGATGGACTTGAGATCGCTGGGTTTCAGGCCCTCAAGGTGCCCGGTCAGATCACCGGCGCCGTGTCGTGAGCTCATGGGGTAGCGCGAACGCTAGCGCGCACCGGCGTTTTCGTCGGTGTCACCCTTCGATGCCGGTGCTGCAGGAACCCCACCCGGATCTTGCGAATCCGAGGATCCTGGTTCCAGGCCGCGCTCTTCAAGAAGGCTGAGGGCCACCGCCATGGCACGCTTGGCCTTGGTCACGATCTTTTCGTCGGCCCGCATGCGGTTGAAGGTCCGCATGATCTGTTCCTCATAACCGAGGGTCTTGTGCTCGAGTTCAGCAATTCGAGACTGTGCCTGGTTCAACTTGTTTTGCCGATCTCGCAGATCGGTTCTCGTTGCATCCAAATCCGATTCGACGCCGGATAGACGCCGCTGGGTTCCAGACAGCTCCTCCAAGCGCGCCGCCAGCTCACCCTCTGCTTTCGCAGCACGCGACAACGCGCTGTCCAGTTCGCCCCGATGGCGTTCTGCCGTCTCGGTCTTTTCCTGGAAGGATTTTCTATCGAGATCGGACATCTTGGCCAGATGTTCTTCGTCGCGCTGTTTGAGATCCGTCCGGCGGCGCTCTTCGGCATATTCGAGTTCCGAGGCCCGTTGTTTCTCGGCGTCGCCCAGCTCACGTTGACGCCGATCGTCGGCAGCTGCCAACTCGTCTTCGTGGCGCTTGCGGATGCCCTGGATCTCGTTTTTGTGGTCGCGTTCGCGCGTTTCACCTGCCGCACGCTGCGCTTCGCGCTCGGTCTCAAGCTGGCCGCGTTGTTCTTCCTTGAGCGAGGCGAGCGCCTGTTCCGTTTCGCGACGTGCTTTTTCTGCTCCGCTCTGGTTGGCCGATTCGATCGCAGCTTTGTCCGCTGCAAAACGCATGAACGCCGCCTGAATTTCGTTGGCGTGACTCTCGCGAAGTTGGCCTATCTCGGCCTGGTGAGCCTGCTCGGCAGCGGCATCCGCCGTTGCGTGCTCCTCTGCCAGGCGTTCGTGTTCGACGTGTGCCCGGGCTGCCGTTTCTTCAAGCTTCGATTCCATCTCGCCCCGAAGGCGATCCAGATCCGAACGCAGTTTTTCCTCGGCCGCAGTTGAGCGCGCCTTCAATGCGTTGAGATCGTCGTGTGCCTTGGCGATCTCGTGCTGTGCATCATCAAGCTTGCTGCGCAGTCCGCGCTCGCGTTCAACCGCGCGATCCTTGTCGATGCTAACGGCATCAAGTTTCTCGGTAGTAGCCGCGAGATTTTTTTCCAGGCCAAAGGCCTTTTCTTCGATGGACTGATTCTCGCGCTGCAAGGACAGCATTTGCTGCTTGCGTTGCAACTCCTGCTCATCCCGCTTGGCGGCATCCTCGGTGAGCGTGAGTCGCTCTTTCTTTTCCTGTCGAAGTTGCTCTTTCAGCTCGAACAGCAGTTTGTTGCGTTCGGAGGCCGAGCTGTTCATTCCAGTTTTCAGGGCATCGTTTTCGAAGCGCAGCGTCTCGGCCTGTTGCTTGACGGCGTCAAGTTCAGAGCGCAGCGACGCGACCTCGGCCACCGAAGCTTCGCGCGGCATTGCGGCCACCGGTGCCGAAGGTTCCCAAGCACGCGGAATTTCGTCCGCAATTGCGGGGGCCTCAAACGTATCACTTGCGGAAACCTCCAGCGCTTCCGGTACCACTTCGCTCAAACCGAAAGGCGCTTCGGCGTTGCCAACCGAGGTCGGCTCACCGAGTTCAAGGCTGCCGGTGGGATCCTCATCTACCGTGGGTGCTTGCGGATCGCCCAGCACGCTCCCCGCAGAAAGTCCGGCGAATATACCCAGGTCGGCTGCATTCGGTACGGCCCGTGTGGCGCCGTCATCGAAAAGTTCCGACGCGTTGAGGCCACTGCCTTCGCTGCGGGCCGGGGTTTGAGGCATTTCGAGATGTTCCAGTGCGGCCGCTGCCGTCGACACATCCCATTGCTCGCCACCCTGATCTTCAAACGGCGAATCGGCTGTCACCCTCATCGGGGTCATCGAAGTCGCCGGTGCGACTCCTTCCTCGGGCGATTGCAGCGCTGCGAATGCGGCCTCGGTTTCGAGATCCAGCGCGGCTTCGAGATCGCCTGATGCGACGGCGCGAGTTGCAGCGTCATCAAAGGAATCTTCGATATCCACTTCATCGACCTCGAGAATGTCTTCGTCGCCGAGGTCTCCACCGTCTATTGCAATCTCTTCGAGGCCATCGGTCGATACCATGATGTCTGACGATGCACCTGCATCTGCCAAGTTATAGATAAGTCCAATCTTCTCGCGCAGATCGTCGACCGTGAAGGGCTTGGTCAGGTATTCGTTGGCGCGGACCTTCAGCTTGCGATGTTGTTCAAGCTGCTGCTGCGTTTCCTGTCCGGAGATAAGCAGAAGGGGGATGTCCTTGAGCTCGTTGGTTCGCTTGAACTTGTTGCAGATGTTGTAACCGACCTTACCGGGCTCAATCGAAACGATGGCCACGGCCGGGTTCATCTGGCGCGCCCAGCTGACCGCCTCTTCGGCGTTCGTGATGTTATGGACCTCGAACCCGTAGGGCGAGACAGCGGTCCGGATCACTTCCAGAACCGCTTCGTCCGGCTCAACACACAGCAGAAATTGTGTAGCCATTTGGAGGCCTTGGAGCCTACACCGCTTTGCAGCTTTCCGATAGTTGCGGAAAGCGCGCCGGTCGAAAGCTAGTGTTTACGATGCTGGCCGTGGCCAGGGCAGCTGGCAGGGCTATCAGCAACCTCGACGAAGTCTCTTTTAAGGTGAACGGAGAGCCACCGGGAATGTTAATCCGGGCAAGTGGTGTTTCGGCTAGAGTGAAATCGGTCTCGACATCACCGATATAACGGTTCCGTACATTGTGCCCTCAAGAGCTCTGAGCGGATGCCGGATATCCTCCCATTCTCCGATTTTGCTTGTCCAATTTCCGTCCGACAGCTGGCGCGCAGCATGGGTCGGGAATCCATACGAATCACTAAAGATGGCGATTTTTTCAACGCCTTTGTCAAGTCCCTCGTCGTTACATCTCTGATAGCCGAGTGATTCAAATGCAGACTCGTATGCACCGACCGAATATTCCAACGGCGCATCAGATGGCCAGTAGGCCCAAGGTTTTCCCACTGGTTCCCACCATC
>JAYUPZ010000138.1:0-4680 GCA_043759805.1 Myxococcales bacterium
AGCAACGCCTCGATGACAACCGTCCCTTCGCGATGCACTTCCAAGGTGACCTCGCGGCCCTTGTCGGCACGGCGAACGGCTCGCAAACGGCCCCGAACGATGACAATTGCGTGGTCGAGGCGCTTGCCTTCTTCGATAACCATCTGGCCGGGGCTGAAGGATCGCAACGATGACGCCAGGGCAATCTGTGCGAGCGCAGCCTGCGACCAGTTCGTGAAGAATCCGCAGCATCGGAGGGCCGTCAAAACAGGCGCAACGTTGTTCGGCTGTTGTTGACGCGGGAACTGAGTCTGGAACTCTGCTCGAATGGGGGCTGCAGCGAAAGACATCTTCAAACTCCTTTTGCGTTGCGGAAAGGCTGCCGTAAGCAGCGAGCCGTGACTTGAGCAACAGTCGTGCCAAAGATTATCTCTGGCTCGCCCTGTAAATTCGCAGACTTGGCACGCTTTAGGCGGGGTGTGATCTGTGTCGAATCTGCCACAGTGTATCCCCGTCGACGCGAGCGGGACGGTCACACCCCCGGGACTGAAGCTTTCTGGTAAACCCCGCGCCGTGATCTTATTGACTGCGACTGAGCTTGGGCATGGTTTCGGCGCGCGAAACCTTTTTGAAGGCGTGAGTTTTACCCTTTCGACGGGTGATCGGGTGGGCCTCATCGGGCCCAATGGCGCCGGCAAGTCGACGCTTTTGCGCATCCTGTCCGGTCAGCTTTCCCCCGACTCCGGCCGCGTTTCCCGCCGCAACGGCCTCCGGGTGGCGTATCTGGCCCAGGTCCCTGAATTTCGCCCAGGCGCAACGGTGAGTGATACGATTATGGAAGGCATACCGGTGCGGGACCGGGGCGAGTGGCAGGCGATGGCACGGGTCGAGGAGATGGTCAGCCGCTTGCAGTTGAGCGGGCCCGCCATTGGCACAGACTCGCTCGTGGAACAACTGTCAGGCGGCGGCAGAAGACGGGTCGCACTTGCGCGAGAACTGGTCGGAGAGCCCGATGTGTTGCTGCTCGACGAGCCGACCAACCACCTCGACGTGGAAGGCATCCTTTTTCTCGAACGGCTGCTGGCAGAATCGCCCTTTGCGGTTTTGACCATCACCCACGACAGGGCGTTCTTACAGAAAGTCGCGAACCGAATCCTTGAGCTCGACCGTCGCAACGAAGGCGGCTTGATGGATATCGCGGGCGATTACGCGACATTCGTCACACGCAAGGCCGACGCGATGGCCGGTCAAGAAGCGCGCGAGGAGACCATGCGCAACAAGCTGCGCCGCGAAACCGAGTGGTTGCGCCGAGGGCCGGCTGCGCGAACCACCAAACAAGAGGCGCGCATCAAACGTGCGGGCGAGCTTTTGGAGGATGTGAACGAGCTCAAGGCGCGCAACGAAATCCGCACGGTTTCCCTGGGATTTGAGAACGAGGGTCGGCGGCCCCGTCGCATCATCGAGGCGAAGGGCATTCGCAAGGCGTTTGGCGAGCGTGTTCTTTTCCAAAACCTTGATATCTTCATCGGGCCAGGAACACGCATCGGCTTGCTTGGGCCCAATGGCTGCGGCAAGTCCACGCTTTTGCAGATACTTTGCGGTCAACTGAAACCCGATAAGGGTGAAGTTTTACAGGCCGACGGTTTGAAACTCGCTTTTTTCGACCAGAACCGCGACGCCCTCGATCTCGACAAGACGTTGATGGATACGGTTTGTCCCGACGGGGATTTTGTGGACTATCGCGGCGCACGCATGCATCGCCGGGGATATCTCGAACGGTTTTTGTTTCGTCCCGAACAGATGGACGTTCGGGTTGGCAAGCTCTCCGGCGGCGAACAAAGCCGACTCGTGATGGCGTGCCTGATGTTAAAGCCAGCGCAAGTATTGGTCCTCGACGAACCGACCAACGATCTCGATATGCAGACGCTTGAGTTGCTCGAGGAAGCGCTCGTCGGGTTTGATGGCGCAGTGCTGCTCGTCTCGCACGATCGTTTCTTCCTCGATCAGGTCACAACCGGCCTGCTTGCCTTCAACACGCACCCGGAGGAACTGGGACAGACGACCGCGTTTGTTGGGATTGCGCAATGGCAAGAGTGGCACCGGGGTCAAATGGCGGGCAAACCAAAAGGTCAGGCCAACAAGGATGGGGGCGCAAAAAAAGCAGAGGGTCGTCCGCGCAAATTGTCATTCAAGGATCAGCGGGAATTCGACGGCATGGAAGCACGCATCCTGCAAAATGAGGCACAAAAGGCCGAGCTTGAAGCCGAGCTTGCGAGACCCGAAGTCGCCTCCGACAGCGCCCGTCTCTGCGAGGTGCAACTGAAACTGGCAAAGGCAGATGAGGCCGTTTCGGTACTTTACGCACGCTGGACAGAACTCGAAGCGATGAAGGCGCCGCTGCCGTGACTTCGCTGCAACGGGTAACGCTTGACGCCCTACGCATCGACGATGAACGTGCCTTCTCGCACATCGGCCTCTACGCCGAGCTCAAGCAAGTTTTACAGAATTCGCAGCAGCAGTTCCTGATTCCAGCACCCGGCACAACCTTATCCTGGGACCGTGCTACGTTTTTGAACCTTACTTACTGGAGTATAGGGCACGCGACCGACGTCTTGTGCGAGGCGCGCATTCCCGCCGACGTGGTCGCGCACATCGCCTGGCACAGTCTTGCGGCAAAGAACCTGCACGGCAACGCGGCACCCACCGCGCACGCCATGCTGTTGGGAGAAGCGATCGCGAGCGCCTTTGACCTTTACCTTATCGGTCGCATGGTTCACCACGTTCCCGACGCCGAGTTCGTGGAGACGCAGATTCCCATCATGGCTGAAGCCTCGGCGGATGCCGGTGCGGATGAAACCGCGTTTACGGCCCTTGTCGAATCGGTCGCACAAGATCCCGAACGGGCATTCGAAGATCTGCGGGCCTTGCTTTTCGACGGTGCGTGCCAACTGTTGGCTTGCACAACGCCCGAAGCGGCTCAAACGGTACTCGAAAGCCTCACGGAACATCGCTTCGGATGCTTGATTCACCACTACCAGTTATCGAACTGGCTCTTGCATGTGCGCGCGCACGGTGCACACGACGAAGCCATCGATGCAGCGGTCGCCGACCTGGACACCCAGCTTCGGGCAGCACCGGTATCACTGAATTGGCTGGCCGAACACTGGCTTTGACGTCACACTGCCGCCGTGGAACGAGGACGGGCAGCCGAGCTTGAAGGATTGCGTTCGCAGGCGATGCAGGAGGCACTGCAGGAGGCCCTGCGTGGGCGAGATACCAGCCTTGAAACGCTGCTCGCACGCCACGGCGGGATGCCAAGCCCCAATCCCAATTTGAAACTCGCCGTCGCTTTTGGCGCGGAAATAGGCAACGTTGCCAAAGGTGCGCTGCGCCTGCTCGACCGGCTCGCGACCTGCGATGCCGAGAGCGACGTGGCACACGCGTTCCTGCTCACCGCCGCGGCCTATGGTTACGGTGCACGCATCAACTTTCCGGCGGAGAGCGAGGCGTGTTGGCTCGGCCTCGCCCGTCTGGCGGCTGACGATCGCCCCCCTGCTCGACTCGGAGCGCAGGAGACGTTGCAGTCGCTTTCGCTGCAACCCGGCGGCGCAGACGAGCTCGTTCGTCGTGCAACGGATTGGATCGGCCTTGATCCGGATATCGCCCTTGCCAAGCGCCAACGCGAGGCCGAGGACGTGATCGGCCTCGGTGCCGCGACACTTGGCCTTCTCGTGCTGGGACAGGCCCGCATCCTGCCGCTTGTCAAAGATCGCGCTGCCCTGTTTGCCCTGTTTGAACGTGCGCTATTGGTAATTGAACAGGCCCCACGCTCGGCCTACCGCAACGAGGAGTTTCGCCGGTTTCAGGACACACTGCCGCTCACGCTTGCGTCAAGCCTGGCTCACCTCGGTGGAACGCAAACCGAAACGTGGATGCACGATATGTGCGTCAACGCCCGCGAGCCCTGGGTGCGCGAGGTGCTCTCAAACACAATCGTTCGATTGCGCAGCAAGGGTTACAACCAGCCTGCATCAATGACGGACCGATTGCGTATTGCGCTTGAGGGAAGCGCCAAACCTCTTCGAAACGCAGCACGCGTTCGCCCCGGCACAGGCCGCGGCAAGGCAACACGGAAGATTCGGTAGCTGCTGCCCCCGGGCACGTACCGTGGGCTATCAGGGACAGGTCAACGGCTGATCGGACACGGTCACGTCGTCAATCCACAGCGTGCGCTGAGCACCCAGGGTGTGGGCGAAGTTGAAGCCAACCGAAACGCGCGTCACAGGCGGAACGTACCAGTGTCCCTCGGTGTAGTCGTAGCCCGGGACGCACCCGCCCCCGAAGGTGCGACCCCCGCTGATTTCGGTGGCCTCGTCCGCCTTGCTGTTGACCGTGAGGACTGCACCATCGGTGTCGGCATCGACGGAGAAGATGACGCAAGCCCACTGTTTGATGGGAACGGACGTGGCTGAATACGAAGCGCAATCCTGAAAGCCACCGGGTGCACCGGCGCCATGGACCACTTGCAACTTGCCGGTGCCGTTGCCGCCCGTGCCGATGTCGCTGTTGGTGTTCTTGCCACCACTTTCGGCCGTGGCATTGCCCTCCATGCGAATCCACGCCCAATGCAATGCGGTGCCGGCGGGGCGGTCGTCGAGGAACGCCATCATGCGTACCGACAACTTGCGCGCGGGCAACAAT
>JAYUPZ010000139.1:0-4679 GCA_043759805.1 Myxococcales bacterium
CGGACATGTTTCTTCCGCAGCGAAAGCCAGGTCCCAACATGGGCGATGGTTTCGATGTTCTCCGTGTGCCCCTGTAGCAATTCAAACGGCGACGAACGAACATAAATAACGTCGAAATCCTCGATGAGCGCGTCCCAGTCGAAGGGCTGATCCAACCACGGGCCCGGGTGAGACAGCCTCGGCGAGTTTGGTTTCACCGCGCATGGGATGTGTCGCATCCCGCAATACGCAAGCGGGACCATGCTGGTCGTCGACGTTCGGGCTGCCACGTGAAATCCGGTCAAACCCACCAGTACCGATTCGTTGCGCAAAACGGTGGAGCGACGGTTGTAGATAAGTCCGACCGCTCTGCCCCGCGCCGGTGTTTGACGCAGGACCGCCGCGAAATCTGCGATTTCTTCCCGGTAGGCGATAGTGGATGAACAGGGATTGGCTCCACAGCACACCGATGAGGATGGCCGGTAACACCACGCCCACCCGCATGAATCCGGAGATGCGACCGAGTCCAGCCGGAATGAGGGGCAAGAACAGCAATACGGCAAGTACTGAAAAGCGCGGGTAGAACGTCATCAACTCGAATTCACGGAGGTGATGCGGCAGCGCGAAGTAGGCGAAGAGGGCGCCAAAAAAAACCATCGTGTGGGCGAGACGAAACTGCGTTCGTCGTTTTTGCCCCGATCCCATCCATGCGCCTAGCCAGCCGAGCAGATAATAGAACGCCGCCGCAAACAGAATGGCGTTTGCGACCCGGACGTCGATGAGGTCGACAAACCCCTTCAATAGATGGTCCGGGAACCAGCCAATCCGGTTCTCGATATCGGTTCGCAACGGCAAATTGCCCCATTGCAGATCCGCCATTCTCGCGTTTTTCAGGGTTTCCCAGGCAAAATCAAATGAGCCATGTCGGGCCGCCCCGTCTCCGGTAAATGGCGAGCTACGCCACCACACCATCAGACTTAGGGCTGAAGGGATGATGGCTGCCACACCGATGGCACGACGACGCCATCCCCCCGGTCCAAGCACACACACAACCCCGATTGCACAAATGCCAAACAAGTAGTTTTGCAAGTGACACAGATAAAGCAAACACCCGGCAAGACTTGCAAGTACCGGCAAACGTGCCACCCGCCATCCACTTCCTAGCGACGGACGCGTCAGCAGATCGGCAATCAATGCAATCCACAGCAACAAAGCCGGCAACGACAGGCAAAAGCTGATGAAACCGTAGTGCAACGTCATGTTGAAGCACAGCGGAAATGCCAACAACGCTGGCAGTCGACTTTTGCCGCTCACCGCGAGCAGATAACTGCAACACAATGGCAACACGGCAATGTAAATCCCCATGACCACATTGTGAGCGTGGGCCAGCGTCATGAATCGCCCCAGGCCAACAAGGAGGAGGTAGTGTGCAGCGTAGGGCGCAAAGCCGAGGCGGGACTCGTAGTACGGGGCGTAGGGCGACGAGGGATCGTCCGCCTTCATCAACATGTCAGCGATGGACAAATGAAACGGCAGATCGAGACCGGGCAAAAACTGGGTCACAAAAACCGGCATCAGAAAGAGCGGCAGCAGCACCAGGTAGCCAAGTGCAAAGGTTCGGACGTCGGGATCGAGGCCGCTCCAAAAACGCACCCCGGGGCCCATCCGCCGCTCAACCGGTGCGACTGTCCCCAAGTCGTCGCCCATCATCCAAAAATTCCCATGGAATAACAGCCACTTGAAAAGAGACCCGGGAAGATTTTTCTCTCACGCAGAGGACGGTTTCCACCCTGCGCTGCAAGTGATATAGAAGCGGCGGCCCACCAACGTGGGTTGGGATTTCGCATGGGACTTTTCGATATTTTTCTGGGCAAAGACGAGCGGGCCGAAAAGGCACGAACCAAAAACATTGCCCGCGCAACGGACAAGTACAAACAATCCGTCGATCGGATGCGAGCCCTTGAGGCTTTGCTCGACGACGGGTCGGACGAGGCTCTATTCGGCCTGATGCGACGATTTGGCGTGACGTACGACAAAAGCATCGAGGACGAGCACGAGAAGGAGTGGGTGTGTGAGGTATTGGTCAAGAAGGGCTCGGCCGTTCTACCGGCGGTTCAACGTTATCTCAAGAGCGCGGATTCTGTTTCCTGGCCCTTGCGCGTTCTATCGGCCATCACCAGCACCCGGGCGGAAGAATTGACCGTTCTCGGTGAAATCCTGGATCGGCATGAACCGGGATACGAACGCGACCCAACTAAAAAGACCCAGATCGTCTCGCACCTCGGTCTAATGAAGCAAGACGGCGTGTCCGAACGCATTGTTGGCTACCTTGAGGATATGGACGAAGGCGTTCGGTTCGCCACGGTTGAGGCTCTTTTGCGTCACAAGAACGAAACGGTGGCGCGGGATCCCCTGCTTCACCGATTCGTCTCTGCCGAAGAAGAAAGCCTGCGCTTGCGACGTCGCATCGCCGAAGGCTTCGCCGACCTGGGGTGGTTGGTGCATGGCTTCCGGGGCAAGGTCGAGACTGTGCTTCCCGACAACTTCATTCTCGATCGAGAAGGTCATTTCAAACTCAAGCCTGGCGCAACCGGAAACTAGAGAAACGCAATACGTATGCCGAAACGAACCGACATTAAATCCGTGATGATCCTTGGCTCTGGACCGATCGTCATCGGTCAAGCCTGTGAATTTGACTATTCGGGTACCCAAGGGGTGAAGGCTCTCAAGGAAGAGGGTTACCGGGTGGTGCTGGTGAATTCGAATCCGGCGACAATCATGACCGACCCCGAGTTGGCTGATCGCACCTACATCGAGCCGTTGACGGTTGACATCGTCACCAAAATTATCGAGCGGGAGCGACCCGATGCCCTTTTGCCGACCCTTGGCGGACAAACCGCCTTGAATCTGGCCATCGATCTGGCCAAGGCCGGCGTGCTTGAAAAGTTCGGGGTCAAACTCATTGGTGCGACGCTTGATGCAATCGAAATGGCCGAGGATCGGGCGCTTTTCAAGGCGGCCATGGGTCGCATCGGGCTTGAGGTCGCTCTCTCTGGACACGCGCACACGCTGACCGAAGGCCTGGCCTTTCAGAAACAAATCGCATTGGAAACCGGACACGGTTATCCCATCATCCTGCGACCTTCGTTCACGATGGGTGGCTCGGGTGCCGCCATCGCCTGGAACGCAGAGGAATTTGAGACGAAGTTGCTGTGGGGCTTGCAGCAGAGCCCACGCAGCGAGGTGCTCGTCGAGGAATCCATTCTCGGCTGGAAAGAGTACGAGATGGAGGTCATGCGTGACCGCAACGACAACGCGGTCATTGTTTGTTCCATCGAAAACTTTGATCCGATGGGCGTGCACACGGGCGACTCCATCACCATCGCGCCAGCGATGACGCTGACCGACAAGGAATACCAGATGATGCGTGACGCCTCTCTGGCGGTAATCCGCGAGATTGGCGTCGAGACTGGCGGCAGCAACATTCAGTTCGCCGTGCATCCCAAGACGGGTCGCATGATCGTCATTGAGATGAACCCACGCGTATCACGCAGCTCCGCCCTTGCATCGAAGGCAACGGGTTTCCCGATCGCGAAATTCGCAGCGAAGTTGGCAGTCGGATACACACTCGATGAGATTCGCAACGACATCACCCGCGAAACGCCCGCGTGTTTCGAGCCGACGATCGACTACGTCATCACGAAAATTCCTCGGTTCGCCTTCGAGAAATTTCCGGGAGCCGATGCGACGCTAGGCCCCCAGATGAAATCTGTGGGCGAGGTCATGGCTGTCGGCCGTACCTTCAAGGAATCCTTCGGCAAGGCGCTGCGATCGCTCGAGATCGGTCGGTGGGGCCTCGACATGGAGCCTGCGCCGCTCGAAGAACTGAAGCGCGCAATCATCACACCCGGTCCCGACCGCCTTTGGCAGCTTGCAGAAGCAATGCGAGCCGGCTTGACGCTTGACGAAGCGCACACCCGAACCGCGATCGATCCGTGGTTCTTGCAACAGCTCTCGGAGATTCTCGCGCAAGAAAAAGCTGTGCAAACGCAGGGGATTGCCTTGCTCGAAGATCGCGCAGCCCTACTGCGCAGCAAACAAATCGGTCTCTCGGACCGCCGCCTGATGAAGCTCATCGGCACCGACGAACTTACGGTGCGAAATGCGCGAAACAAACTGGGCGTTCTGCCGGTTTTCAAAACCGTCGATACCTGCGCAGCAGAGTTTCACGCGTATACGCCGTACCTCTATTCGACGTACGAAACGGGTGCCGAGGTGGGCATTAGCACGGCCCCCGAAGACGAGGCCAGCCCAACGAAGAAGCGAAAGATCGCCATCCTCGGCGGCGGACCCAACCGCATCGGCCAGGGCATTGAGTTTGACTATTGCTGCGTCCATGCCGTCCAGGCGTTGCGCGAAGCCGGTTGCGAAACGATCATGATCAACTGCAACCCCGAGACGGTGTCGACCGACTACGACACCGCCGATCGGTTGTATTTCGAGCCGCTGACCGCCGAAGATGTGCTCGAAATCCTTCGCGTGGAGCAGCCCGAGGGCGTGGTGGTCATGTTCGGCGGGCAAACACCGCTGCGCCTGGCAGTTCCGCTGCAAAAAGCGGGCATCAAGCTGATGGGCACGAGTGCCGACGCCATTGACAGAGCCGAAGATCGCAAACGATTTGGTGATCTCGTCACGAAACT
>JAYUPZ010000140.1:0-2153 GCA_043759805.1 Myxococcales bacterium
AACCCACCGTGCTCGGTTTTCTTCTCGTTCCGTCATTTCGTCGAGTCTGCATTCAGACCCGGTGGTATCTCAAGACGCCGTAGCTCGGACGGTTACACAGCAGAGGACAGGAAGGGACGGGAGAGGACAGAATTCGTGCATCATTCGGGCATCGTTCCAAGGCATCATTCTGTGCATCATTGCGGGCGCCCAGGTACGTTCGGCGGCGTAGCACCCGTCGTCCCCTTTTTCGACGACCCAGCCAGCTCGCTGGCGGAGATGGTTCTCCCTAGCTAGTCGATGTTGAGTTCGCTGGTCATGCTGAGAACCACGCGTCCATTGGAATCGATGATACCGCAGAAACCTTGACCCAATCCGGACGAAGTCACTGTTCCGTCAGGATGGTATTCCGTCCATTCGACCCCTATCGCAGCAGCATGCGGCTCACCACTCCGTCTTGTGACGACCTTAGCGAAAATTTCCAATGCCAATATGGATTGACGTGTCTGTATCGCGGCCTTTGTTACTTCACTCGACTTTGAGATGGGCGCGATCGTTGCCAATGGCACACTCTCCGAAACCAACCGTTCGTTTTCCGCAATTAGAACGAACCTGTCGGATGACAACTTCGTACCGTTTTGGAGGATGGCGCCAGAACGGGCCGCAGCGACCGTCGCATCAACAACTTTCTTGCGGCTATTCGACGAAAAAATCGAGTAATTTTCAATAGCGAGCACCGCAACGCCGTCCTGGCAACACTTCTTGTGGAAACAGTTCTTGTCTACGGAAAACTCGACACTGCCGTCCTCCGTGTAGTAGCTGACACTCGGAGCCTTGGAGTTGAGTGGATAATTCCCCGCGCATGCCGACAACGCGAAGAAGAGGAACGCTAATCGTCGGGGACTCATCGTTTTCTCCCGGCGAGGTACCCGCTTGCAAATTCTGGCGTGAAGTACCGCCTTTGGATGGGAAATCCGCCGACTCTCTGGCCCGCCATAACACCACCCGTTGCATGTTCGCGAGCTGAGTCGCTTCCTGGATACAACCCGTGTCCAACTTCGTGGGAAGCAGCATTGCCGAGGCCGACCGAACTCGCCCCAACCTTTGAGAAATTTACAACACCGACGTTTCCAGAACTCAAACCCACCGTTTTTGCCTCGTCGCTGAATGCCTTCCCCATATGAATCGGGCCATTTGATTGATGGCGAGACGGCGGCAATGGTTGGCCGTGAAAGTGATGCGCGTCGTTCCGGACTTGTTCGCGATCATCTCCTTCAGAATTTGAATCTCGTCGGGCGTGTGCGCTCGTTTATCGCTTACGCCACCATCGCGATGAAGTTTTGGATGGATGCGGGTATCGTCGCGGCATGACTTTGCCGTGAAAACGCGCGGTTTCAAACTGCCAAGGCATTCGAAATCATGTAAGAAATCCCGCGATGAGTTTCTCGACATCAAGGGATCTCTTCCTGCATGTGTTCCATCTTCCGCGCCATTCGTTCGTTGATCGCATACGCGAGCATCGCAACGAGAAATTGCACGGTGGTGAGCAGCATTCTGAGGCCACTTTGGCGATGAATCGTGTGACGTTTAAGCTGCAAAAAGCTGCGGTTTATGCGAGAACTACCGCGCTGGGTATCTGGACACTACGACTTCGACTACGTTAGTCATCGCGTTCGTTTGATCCGAACTTCGAGAAAGATGTTCTTCCAAGAAGAGCACGGTGACAAAGTCTTGCTCATCGACGCACTCACCCAAATATCGACCGGCTCCTTTAGTTCTTCTGGAATCTCGGGAATCAAGCTGATCGGCAGCAGCACCGATCCCTGCGTTGGTATGCCCACGACGAATGAATCTGGGGGACAAACGGGACCGCTCTCGCTAACCGAACTTCGTACTTGACCCTCTATAGGGGTGCCGATAAGTTTGCCATCAAGGATCGAGCCCCATCCGACGGTCAAGTTCCGCCAATCTACGTAAACCGCAGAAGATTCTTTGTTTGTGATCGCAACCATCAGGCGTCCCGTGCCTGAGGTGTCCCCGACCATCGCTATCGACAGACGAGGATCGTTCTTCCGCGTGGCCCTGTCGGGGGGCTCAGCATTCAAAGGGAGGGCACACGTAGCCGCCGCAATTGCAGCAATGAACGGAACAAGAATGGAAGTTTTTGAGGGGAG
>JAYUPZ010000141.1:0-4672 GCA_043759805.1 Myxococcales bacterium
AAAGGGCTTGGATCGGAAATTTGTCACCGTATCGGGAACTGTTTCAGCCTTCTGTGGCCTCGCTGACAACGGGGAGATCCAGTGTTGGGGGGCAGGATCGACAGACGACGTGGGAACGACTGCAGACGGCAACTGGGGCCAGGGTAGACCCCCCAAGGGACCATTTACATCGATCGCCGTAGGATGGATGCATTCGTGCGGTATCCGACCGGACAAAAGCATCGAATGTTGGGGCCGCGGTAGTCGCGTGTTTGACTGCTCTGTTACCGCGGAGTGCGGGCAGGCGATCCCGCCGAAAGGTGCGTTCGTCGAGGTCGCGGTATCTGCTCTTTTTTCGTGCGGTCGGCTCGAAGATGGAAACATCGTCTGCTGGGGTCTGGACAGCTACGAACGAACTTCGCCCCCCAATCCATTCCCGTAGGACCCTGGCATGCGCACTGCTACACCTTTCAAGATCGAGACCGTCTTTGCGGTTTCAGTCATCGCGTTGACGATCTCCGGTTGTCGAGAATACGACTGCGTGCCCGATAAAAATTGTGTCGGCTCGACCACAATTTCGGCGTGTTCTGAAACCGAGTTCGGTGCCGAAACACGGGAGTCCAGTTGCGGGGAAGGTGGCATGTGTATCGGCAACAAATATAGTGCGTATTGCGTTTCAGATACGTTGAAAAACTGTCCGAGCATGATCGTGGGAAATGGCGATTTGTCTTGGAAGCTCGCTGTCGCGGATTTCAATGAAGATGGACTCGAAGATTTGGTGGTCGTTGACGAAAAATCGATTCGAGTTCGCCTGGGTACCAAAACCGGCCTTGCGCCGTTTCTTCCGGCCCTTGCGTTTGCTGGCGGCACGAAGGTGTTAGCCCGCGACATCGACGGCGATCAGCACTCCGATCTCGTACTTCTGTCGGACAGGTCGTTGACGTTGATCCTCGGGAACGGACGCGGATCATTTGCGGCGCAAAGAAAAATGTTTGGCATACCAGTCGCAAAAAATTTTCTAGTTGCCAACGTCGGCGGAGGCGGGGGTCTTGATTTGGTGGTGCCGTCCGCCAAGACGGGAATCACCGTGATTGTCGATCCCATGCTTAGTGGTACAGTTGCCGAGACGGCTTATAATACATCTTTCGAGCCCGCTGACTATCGCGTTGTCGCTGTGCCGCGTCCGGATGGTCGCGCCGTGCTCGCGCAACTTGACCAGGGAATAATATTCGTCTACCGCCTCGGAGACGACAACCTATGGACTGCAACGACTGGCGCGAGAACCGGCCGTATCGATAACCGACAAATCCTCTCATCAGATTGGGATCGAGACGGGTTTGGCGATCTGATGATCGAGGAGTCACGAAAATTGAAGTTCTTTCGTGGTTTAAATGACGGGACCTTCGTTTTTCAAACCATTAGTCCTGAATCGTGCGGGATTTCTGAATTGGTAGATCTTGATGGCGATGGCGTTGACGACGGTGTTGGTGCCGGTGCTGGCCTGACCCTTTGCATTGCGACGATCACTTCGACCGGTCTGGCCAATCCGGCTGCCTTCGTTCCCTCCGTCTTGGGCGAAATCAAGGAGCTTGACGCAGGCGACTTCGACGGGGATGGATCTGTCGACATCATCGCCAATGTCGCAGTTGGTAGTAACAAAATCCGGGATGGGGTTCGAATCGACAGTGCCTCAAGACTTACGATCGCCAGGGGATCATGCCTGCGATGATTCGTTCCTAAGTTCCTGACGCTTCGGCTCGGGAACTTCACTGCTATCGTCATCCCGGATACAAAAATGAAACCCGATTCACACGCCTGGTCGCCCGGTTCAAAAGCGACCCGATTGGAGCGCCAGGTTGCGGAATCCGAAGCCGGGACGAGGTTGGATCAGTATCTTGCGGCATCGTTTCCCGAGATCTCCAGGCGCAAGGCACGGACCCTTATCGATATCGGCGGTGTGTTCGTCGACGGGCGGCGCGCCAAGCAGGCGGGACGACCCGTGGCGACGGGCCAAAAGGTCCACGTGCATCTCGGAGGGGCAATTGAGCGAGCGGCGCGCGGGGTGGGGCAGGTGGCGCGGGCGGCCGATGCATCGAGACTTCCGCCCATTGAGATCTTGTTCGAGGACGAACACCTGATCGTGGTCGACAAGCCGGCAGGCCTGCTGACAGCGCCCACGCCAGAAAGCGACCGCAACAATCTTGCGGATCAACTTGCTCGCCGTGAGCCCGGGCCGCCCGCACCGATTCATGTCGTACACCGCATCGACTTGCAGACGAGCGGCGTTCTGGTGCTGGGCAAGACGTCAACCGCGAACCGATTGCTGTCAGCGATGTTCGTCGTACATGCGATGGAGCGTCGTTATTTCGCCGTGGTGTCGGGGGTGTTTCCCGAGGACGTGAAAGAAATCAACAAACCCGTCGGCGGCCGTTCGGCGCTTACCCACATCGTGAGCAGAACGCCTCTCGGGACCATCGCGACGTTGCTGGAGCTACAACTTGAGACCGGTCGCACCCACCAGATCCGTTTGCACTGTGTGGGGCTCGGGCACGGTGTACTCGGCGATCCGGAGGTGCGCGGCCTGCCGGGACTGCGACCACCCCGGATGGCCTTACATGCCGCGGTGCTGGGTTTCGAGCATCCCGTGACGGGTGAGAAGTTGCGCTTCGAAAGACCATGGCCACCACCCGATCTTGCCGAGTGGTTTGCCGCTATGACGGAGCGGCACGGCGCAGGTGTCTAACCCGATGCGCGTTCGATGAGGCCTGCCGCGCCCATGCCACCACCGATGCACATCGTGATGACCGCCCAGCGTCCCTTGCGACGTTCCAGTTCGTGTAATGCGGTTGCCACCTGACGGGCACCTGTGCATCCAAGGGGATGGCCGAGCGCAATCGCACCACCGTTGACGTTCACCCGTTCAGGCGGCAGTTGCAATTCACGCATGCAATAAACAGCTTGCGACGCAAAGGCCTCGTTAACCTCGAAAAGATCGATGTCATCGACCTTCAGGTGCGCCTTGGAGAGCAGTTTTCGCACCGCAGGTACGGGACCAATGCCCATGATCCCAGGCGGAACGCCGGCAACAGCAAAATGGCGAAAGTAGGCGCGAATGTGTTTTGCCTGTTCGCGCGCTTTTTCTGCAGACATCAGCACGACCGCTGCCGCTCCGTCGTTCAGTGGCGAGGCATTGCCTGCCGTGACCGTTCCCCCGGGGTCAAACGCCGGCTGCAGTTTTCCCAGTTTTTCAATCGACGTATCGGCGCGCGGACCTTCGTCCTTCTCGAAGACAATGTCCCTCCATTTGCCGTTTTCGTAAACCCGCGTTGGCACAGCAACGATCTCGTGTGCCATGCGCCCGTCGGCCCAGGCGGCCGAGGCCTTGCGATGGCTGTGATACGCAAACTCGTCCTGGTCGGCTCGGCCGATACCGAACTTGCGTGCAACGTTTTCGGCCGTGTTGCCCATGGGGATGTAAGCATCGGGGAACGTGTCCACGAGGCGTGGGTTGAGCGCAACCGTGTGGCCGCCCATTGGTATTACAGAAAGGGATTCAACGCCCCCCGCAATGGCCGCATCGATCGCGCCAACGGCGATGCGATCCGCCACCATCGCGACGGCCTGTAGGCCCGATGAACAAAAGCGGTTGATCGTCATCGCGGGCACCTCGTCGGGCAATCCCGCAAGGTGGCCAATCAGGCGCGCCACATTCAATCCTTGTTGGCCCTCGGGGTTGGCGCAGCCGATGATCAAATCCTCGGCCCACGCGGCGGGCATGTCGGCGCGGGTTAGGGCCTCTCGAATCGCAATCGCGGCGAGATCATCGGGACGGGTATCGCGCAACATGCCCTTGGTTGCACGGGCGATCGGTGTCCGAACAGCTGAAAGGATGGCTACATCTCGCATGGTTAGTTCCGCAGGGGTTTGCTGGTTTGCAACATGTGTTGAATGCGTGCGCGGGTTTTCTCCTCGCCGCATAGTGAAAGGAAGACTTCGCGCTCGAGGTCGAGCAGGGTTTGTTCATCCACCTTGGTTCCGGCGGGCACGTCGCCGCCCGACAGGATCTTTGCAAGGCCCGACGCCACCTTGGCATCGTGTTCGGAGATACGATGGGCATCGGCAAGGTTGTGTAGCGCTGCCCGCAACGTGGCAGCACCCACCGAGCCCATGACACGGATCTGGCGGGGTGGGGGTGGGCGGAATCCCGCGCGGGCGCGGCCCAATACCAGCTCCTTGGCGTCGTGTAGCACATGTTCACGGCGCATCGATACCGAGTCGCCCTGTTGCAGATAACCAAGTTCACGCGCATCTTCGGCGCTCGTCGATACCCGGGCTGTGGCGAGGTACTCGAACGGCTGTCGCACCAGCGACAACAGGTCGACGTGTGGGTTGCCCGCCATGCGTCGCGCTGCGCGGGCTGCCATCTCCATCGTGCCACCCCCCGCGGGAATCAGACCAACACCCACTTCAACGCAACCGACGTACAGTTCGGCCGAGGCGCGAACTTCCTGGCAGGCCATCACAATTTCTGCCCCGCCACCAAGTGCAAGGCCAAAGGGTGCGCAAACCACCGGCACCCGCGCATAGCGCAGCCGATTGCAGGCGTTTTGGAAGGCGATTACCATCTCGTTTATCACCTTGTAGTTGTTCTGCGATAGCGCAACCATCAAACCGAAAAGGTTGGCGCCCGCGC
>JAYUPZ010000142.1:0-4672 GCA_043759805.1 Myxococcales bacterium
CGCTCGCAGCTGCCGTCCGTTCGACACCGCCTCCGGTTGTGCGTAACTGGTAATCGTTGTTTGAAACGATTCATGACCCAGCGACTGCGCAACGACTTGGCCAGTAATACCGGCCTCCATCGCCAAAGTCGAATGCAACCCACGCATGGAATGCGCTGAAACCATGGGAACACCCGCAGCTTCGCAAAGCCGCTGTACGGCTCGTCGAGGCCAATCCCGCCAATGTTGGCCGAAGATCAATTCATCAGGCCCGCGCCCAAGCGCAAGATTCTTCAGCAGTGGCTGGAGTACTTTAGGAACAACCAATTTACGACGACCAGCCTCAGTTTTTGACTGGGTGATCCAAAGGATCCGCCCGCCGTCATCAAGATCCCGAACAGTGCGATGTACGATCTCGCTCGCCCGCATTCCTAGCAACAATGCCATCAGCGCGGCAACTGCACTCGGATCCCCACCTTCCGCGCGCAGGAGCGCCAGCCCGTACCAACGACGGGCCTCATCAATACGCAGCTGGTTCTTGCCGTGTTTTCGTCTTCCCATCCCCTCGACGCCTACGGACGGATTGCTGCCCAGCCATCGACGTGGAGGTGCACAACACCACTTCAAGAACGAACGCGCCTCGACGAGAACGTTTCGGTGGGTGTCGATCGCATACTTCCGCCCCGTACGCGGACTGACACGGTTCTGGATATCGTCGTAGTACGAGCGACATCTCGCTTCCGTGAGGCTTGCAAGCAGTTCGCTCGCACTTGGGAAGAACATGGACACGCGCCGAATCGTGTCGCGAATCGGACCGAGCTTGTTTCCCTTTTTCCGGAGATACGCCTCGTATTGTCCAAGTGCGTAATCAAACGTAATTTCAACCGGCGTAGCGACAACCCCAAGAACAGATGACCGCTGTCCGCTGAAGAACTCGTTCTCGACACGCACCAGGAAGTCATGGGCCTCTCGCTTCGTCACAAACCCACGTTTTCTTCGACTCTTACCACCCTCTGACCATCGAACTGAGAACGCGCTCCCGGTCGAGGTTTTCTCCACTTTGATACTGCCAAAAACCCGACGACGAACAGCACGTCGTTTCGGTTGCGATCGATTCTCGTCGGACATTTTCACTCCTATTTCGATCCCTCGATATTAAGCTAGCTTTATACAAACAAACAAGGAGGAACACGCCAGCGAGTTCTCAAGCCCGAAAACTCAGCCTTTGTGGCGAATTCCGAGATCTCTCATTCGGGCCCAAAGAGCCACGTAGCTGATCCCTAGTATCTTGGCCGCGGCAACAGGCTGGCCATCGGTCTCACGTAGCGCCGCTTTGATCTCGCGTCGGATTGCGTCGTCGATGGCTTTTTGTAAACGACCAGAGGACCGGGGTCCGGCGGTACCGGGTTTGGTGCGGGATGATCCTTTGGCGGGCGTTGCTTTTCGACGCATGAGATTTATCAATTCTCCTGCGATTGACTACGCTCGTAAGCATCGACATCGGCAGCCTTGAAACGAACGGTCTTTCCGATCCGCATTGCAGGGAGTTCTCCGTTTCGCGCCAGCTTGTAGAGCATCGCGACGGAGACCCTCCACCGCTCTGCGAGGTCCTTCGGAGACAGAAACAATTTGGTCATCACTCGCCCCTCCGTCCGTCGGTCACCTTCAAGCCGCCCGTATCGAGCGAGGCGAATGCTTTCTCCAGGCGCGAACGGGTTTCTGTGCTTGCTTTGTACCCTGCAACAACTAGACGCAGAGTGTTGGTGGAGACTTCCGCCTGCCGCGCGAAGTCGGCAAGAGTCATTTGGTTGAGTGCAAGAACCGCTCGAAGTTGATTTGCTTTGAACATGGGTTGTGAAACCCAATGTATTCGTCGCACGGGATAGGACAATGCAGATCGACAATTCGCCAATCCATTTCTGCCCCACACTCCTTCGTGTGAACCTGGGGCATTTGGTCATTTGCGTTGAGAATCCCGGTGTTTCTGTTTCTTTCGATACAAGTCACAAATGTTCTCGACGCGCTTTGCAGATTCTCCAAACCATTCCCCTACTACGGCAAATGCCAGACCCTGGGGGCCCAACGCTCGTCGAAGTCGACCTTCCTCCCGTGCAAGCATCCGAACCACAACATCGGCGGAGATCGCTTCCTCGAATGCACGCTTGGCGCTTCCATTGGCCAAGTTTACTGGCGAGAACGGTCCTTCCAACAAACTGGGATTGTGACCGGACCCAATGCAATTCGCTTCGACCGATCTGAAACGTTCGGGAAGGATGACGGGGGGACCGAGGAGGCGGACTTCCAGTCGGGTAAGGTGTTTTTGCACCAACTGAGGCGGGTGGGATAGGAGGTCACGTAAAGCCGAGGGCTGCTGTGACTTCGTCGATTTCTTGATCGCGCTGTAAACCTGTTGCAGTTCTTGCACCAAGAATACGATCAATTGTTCCCGGTCACGGCTCGACAGCATTGGAACGGTGCCGAGAAGAGTATCAAGTTTCCCCGACAGCTGCGAAAACGTCTTTTCGGCCTCACGCAACTCGAATGGTGGAACCATGATCTCTCCGGCGTTCCTCGATAACATTCTTTCGGCCAGGCCGATTCTAAGGATGTAACTCACGCGGAGTTCGATGACTCTGTTCTGCAAGTCCTGCAGCTGGACCAGGACGGCATTTGCCTGCGCAAGTGCCTTGAGCCTTCGGTCAGCTTCTTGTTTACCAACGCGACGAATCAGCTGAGCATCTGTCTCAGCAGGCCCGATCTCAAGTGACGCCAAAGGATGCGAATCTTTATTCGTCATGCGTTTAACCCGATGCCGAATCGCCCATTTCGTACAACCGACGACAATAGAAGAGGCAGAAGCATGATTGACACTGACGGTCCGACATGGTGATCAACCCGGCAAATCTGGCTGCAATTCCAGCCATTCGACCGTGCCATTCGAGGCAAGGCCCGTGACAGCAACCATATCCACGTCACGGTGAACGACGAAGAATAAGAGAACCTCCTCTCCGTCGAATGCGACATAGAATCCATTGAGCGGCGACTGCTCCTGTACCTTGAGAGTCTTTGTCCCGAGGCTCACAACAACGTTGCCGCTTGTGACCTTAATCATCAATTTTTGACCATCCGACACACAAGCCAACCAGCGACCCTCGATTTGTCCGGCGTGTGTTCGCGAGCGCCGCCACTCCCCCAACAGGCGGTGTATCGCCTTAGCGACGCGTTCGCCGTGGGAACAGAGCTTAGTTTCAATTTCCCGTTCGTTTGCTACCGATCGTTCCAGTTCAGCGCGGACTGCGTACGGATGACCCGGATCAGAAGAATCAAAATCACCAATGTGCTCCCGAAGGATCTCTAGTCCTGCTTCGGCGACCGGGCCCGCGCTGAGCATCCGGGCCATATTTGACTTGGCGACAGATGAACCGTGTTTTGCTGCTGATCGAAAATCTTGAAACGATAGCGAAATCAGGCCCGCTTGCTCTCGCAAGAGACCACGTAGAAGGTGCGATCGCTGATTTTCCGTTTCGGACAAGCAGGTTGATGCCACGCTGAGACCGATGCTCGTGTACGTGTTCGTCCAGCAGAAATCGGCCGCTTCCAATAAATGTTCAATTGAGGGATCCAATGTAGCGTCCGCCAGAAGAATAAGACTCAAAATTGGGCGGCCAACGCCAACGTGAACCGCAAGTTCCTGGGCCGCAACTGCTCTCAAATGACGGTCGTCAGAGCACAAAGCATCGAGTAATCGGTCGGTTGCCTCTTTGCTATGTCCCATCTGGAATTCATTGCGGACAAGCGATGAGAGAGCCATTTGTGGGAGAGACCCACCCAATTTGCCGTTAGACGCTTCACGCAGAAACTGGATTGCGGCGATCGGGTTGGTTTCATGGACCCCCATCCAAAACTTGAAAGCCGTTGTTTCTTTTGCGTTCGGAGATAGTTTCTCCAGTCGTTCCAACAGATTCCGTTCGTCATTCTTAACGGAGATAAGCTTGGTGATCTGAAGGTGAGCCTTCAACTCGGGGCTACTGGCTTCTTCTGCGAGTTCATCGAATAGCTGCGCTGCTTCTTCATCGCGGCCCTTTTCCACAAGGCTGAGCGCAAGATCAATGCCGACTAGTTCCTTGGACGACTCGGCCTTTCCATACGCAGCCACCGCCTTTGCAAAGCGACCGAACCTTTGCCCGAAATGAAGTTTCGTCTTAGCCCCGATGGCTTTGGCGATGTCGTCCACAAATTCCTGAAATCGGCGTTGATCATCTACCTTCGTTCCTTGGTACCCGCCGATGGATGGCGGAAGCTCACCGGGATCGACATCCACTAGGAGAGGCGCATACAATACGCCGCGGCCAAATGCAGCTCCTGCCTCGAACAAGATCCATTCGCGGTCGACAGATTCTTTGGTGATCAGCCCGACGTACGATTTGGCGCTTCTTGCCGCTTTTTGGAGCTGTTCGCGGTAACTAAGCGCGCTCGATCGCAGACCCCCAAGCCCAGAAATGAAGACCCTGGGCGTTGGTTCGATTGCCGATTCTAGAAGAACCTTCAATTCCCCGGCCAGTTCCTCGTCGTTCCTGACTCGGTACGACACGAAAATATCGAACGCTTTGTTCGGATTGATCTCCGCAACAACGAGGTCGCTTGGTGTTTCGTTCTCGATTATTCCATCCATGGGTACCCCCTCCGCTCTCAG
>JAYUPZ010000143.1:0-4670 GCA_043759805.1 Myxococcales bacterium
GCTGCGCAAAAATCGAGTCATGGCTCGGTTGCAGAAACGGACTTCACCCAGCAGCGTTGCAAAAAGACCTCCGACCGGCAGCGCATCTAACAAAGACAGCAGACTGTCCTGATCCCGCGCGATGCTGAGCGCGGCGTCGCGGGTATCGTGAATTTGGCTGACCATGTGGCCTTCGCCGGCTTCGCCGAGATGGGCTTGAATTTCCGCGACCTGCCGTTGTCGGTGGGTGTTTGCCAGTTCACTTGCAATCAAACGAATAAATTCCAGATGGGGACCCGAGACAACGGCCGCCGTTGGGACGTTGATGATCCAGAGCCCGATAACCCGGCCAAAGGCAATGAGCGGAACCACGAGTGATTTTTCACCGCGCTCGGGTTTCATGAACTGACGTTCGGACCAGGAGGGTTTTTGATCCTGGCATGCAGGTCGATACGGTAAACGGCGGATGTCGCGGCGGCGCTCCGAGACGTCCTCCGGCAGGACGTTGTGGTAGGTCGCGAAGGCAACGTGCCACTCTTCTTGCGGAACCCAACCGACGACCATACTTTTGACCGGAATATATTGTGCTACGGAATCCGCGACACGTTTCCAAAGCGTGTTTTCGTTGCCTTTGGGCAAGGTGGCCTGTTGTTCCGATTGCCTGCCGAAACGCTCCGAGATGGTCCGTTTCAGCATGGAAAGCTCGTTGTTGATTCGGGCGCGCTCGGCGAGCCCCGTGCAACCACCGGCCACGAACAACGTGACAAGCGGCGTGGTTGCACCCACGAGCGAAATCCCGAGCGCGAACAAGGTGAAGTCGATGGCCAGTACACAGCCACCAAGCGTCGCGACGATCGCAACCATTCGCGACGAGGGAAGTCGGCCCGCAAGTCCCGCGACGATGAGCCCGAGCACGAGTGCCACGAGCAGATGCGTCGAGGCGGGAACGCGACGCCAGTCAACCTGTCCGAGTACAGCCTGAATCCCATTGGCGAAGACCTCGACAGCGGTCATTTCTCCCCGCGGTGTCATCACCCGCGCCAGTTCGCGAGGGCTGCCGGGCGAGATGACGACCACCCGATCTTCGAGGGCACGTTGTCCCATCTGCCCGGCGATGATCTGTGACGCTTCGATGGTCGGGAAGGAAGCGCCGAAGTAGTTCACCGGGACGGAGGTACCTTCTCGATGAACGCCGAGCCGATCCATCACGCGCCCTGCCAGGGTGGGCTCGTCTGTTCGTCCTGCACTCGAAAGTGCCATCGCCTCGATGAGGCCGGGTGCCCCCTCGGCTTCAAGCGCGATGGGCCGACCGTTTGCGATGGCGGGACCCATCACTCGGGCGTCGTATTGTGTTGCGAATGGCAATAGGCCCTGCAACGGCGGACCAGGCTCTGCCACGACCACGAGACGCGGTTTTCCGCGCAGAACGTGGGTCAGCAACGTTTCCATGCGTGCGGCGGGCCACGGCGGCTGGCCCCAGGCGCTGAGGGTCCTTTCCTCAAAACTTAACATCACCACTTGCAGGGGTTCAGTCCGCGCGCCCCGGATTGCGTAATACGCCCGACGGAGGTGGGCATCAAAGGCTCCCGAAATGCCCGTCGCGCTGACGACCCAGGCGGACACAAGACCGGTAAGAGCAATGAGTGTGACGATTCGAGGGTGCCCTTTACCGCGGGGCGGTTGCTGGTCGCGACGGACGGCGATACCACCCTGCGACGAAAGTCCTGGTTCCGGCGCATTGGCCGTGGAGGTAGCAGCAGGACACATGGTGGTTTACATGGTCCCCATCGGCGGAAATGGCCGAGGCTGGAGTTCCTACTCGAACCCGGGCGGCCGCGCGATTCGTGTTGGCGCCTGTCCCGAGGGTCCCAGCATACGCCGGTAAAGCTGGCGCGTGACATCGCCAATGGCGGTCGCCTGACTCTTGAGGAGGATCCGCCGCACCATGGTCTTCGTGCTGTTTTGGCTGATGCTCATCACATCGGGGATCTCTTTCAAGGCGATGCCTGACGAAACGTGACGGACGAGCTCGGTTTCTCGCGGCGACAACTGGTGCTGTTCGCTCCACTCGCCAAGGCAACGTTCAAAATCCTGTCGAAAGGAAGGCTGTCGCAACGCCTGATCGACGAAGGCTTGCAAGTTTTCCTGGCTCCAGGGTTTCCAGAGGAATTGCGCTCCCAATCTCTGGGCCCGGCTGATGTGTTCGTGTTTGCTGTGTGCCGTCAGCACGAGTGCTGGAACCCGTATCTCTTTGCGACGAAGGTTCTCCAGCACGTCGAGACCCGAGCCATCGGGCAGATCCACATCCAGCAAGACGCCACAGCAGCGATGGATGTTCGACAGGAGAGCCTCGGATTCGCCCAGCGTCGTCGCGTGCCGGACCGGGGCGTATTGCCCAAGAAAACGCGCAAGCGCCATCGATACCTGCGGATCATCTTCCAGCAAGAACCAATAGGGAGACGCAGTCAAATCGCGTTCGCTACGATCCGGTGGCACGCGTTACACTCTCACTTGTGAAATTCGACCATTGGTCCACGTCGTCCCCACACTCCTGCCGTTCAGCAGAAGTGGCAATATAACGCGGAGTGCTTGTTTTGCCCAATAATGTGAAATTTTCGGCCGGCATGGCGCGGATATCAGAGGTTCTCGCGGCTGAACAAACCGCCACGGCAGCTTTTGTGGCGGGGAAAGTCTTGCATGAACTCGGCAATCCTGCGGCAGCCATCAAGAGCAATCTCAGCTTTGTTCTGGATGTTTTGCCGGGTTTTGTCGCGCAATTGTCGGGTCAGGATCGGGAGACGTTTCAGGAAGCCCTTGCAGCTATCCGGGAAACCGAGCAGGCCAACGATGCGCTGGTGGCGCGTCTTGAACAGCTGCGTGCGGCGGATACCAACTTCGCTGCGGGGTCGACGACCGACATTGTCGATCTTGCGCAGAATTTCTCCACGCCTGCGGGCGACCACGTGTTCAACTGCAAGCCGTTTCAAACCACGGCAAGACCCAGGGTCGTCGGTTCTCATTGGGTCTGGTCGGTGGTCTTGTTGCGTGTCGCTGCCATCTTGGGGAGCGAGCGATCCGCGGGTGCTCGGGTCGAACTTGAACTGGTACGGCTCGGGGCCGATCTAGAGCTTCGGTTTTCAGGTTCAACCTGGGTCTCCGTTGCCGGTACACCCCTTGAAGGTGTGGCTCCATTCATCCTTGCCCGGAAAGCCAGTCACGTGCGCATTGACGAGATGGCCCTCGACGACTTGCTCGGGCGGCTTCAAAGTCGGTTGCGGCGGGCCGAATCGAACGGTGCCTTGTTGGGGTTGACGATCACGGCTCCGCTGGAGTGACGCGCCGTGTCTTTGGCCCAACTTGGAGCTGGCAGGACAACAGTTTGTTGACGCGGCTGACGATGCACAACGTGGCCTTGTGGGGAGATCCCACGGGGCAGTTGATCGATAAGGAATTAAGGACCAGATGGCCAATGTGATTGGGTCGGTGCTGATAGCAGACGATGATCCGACGATTCTTCGTACGCTCAAGCGCGCGCTTTCGGCACTGGGATACGAAGTGCGAACGGCAGACAACGGAAATGCCGCGGTGGAAGACACCCGTCAGTTTTCGTTCGATGCAATCATCGCCGACATTGATATGCCGGGCATGACGGGCATCGAGATGTTGAAGGCCGTTCGTGCAAGCGATCCCGATGTGCCCGTGTTGCTAATCACCGGCGATCCGGGCCTCGACACGGCCATACGTGCAGTTCGATATGGTGCGTTTCGGTACCTTCCGAAACCCATCGAGATGGAGGAGCTTTCCGAATCGCTGGCCTATGCAGTTCAGGTTCACCGTTTGGCTCGAATCAAACGAGAAGCCCTGAAGCTGTTTGGCGAAAATGATCGTCAGGCCTCCGATCTTGCAGGACTCGAACGCGACTTTGACTGCGCGATGTCCTCGCTGTGGATGGCGTTTCAGCCCATTGTTTCGTGGCGCCAAAAGAAGATCATTGGCTACGAAGCCCTGCTGCGATCGGTTGAGCCGGCTCTGCCGCATCCCGGTGCGATTCTGAATGCGGCCGAGCGACTCGATCGCATGCGTGAGCTGGGCAACCGCGTGCGCGAGGCCTCTGCCGCGGAAATGACCGACCTCGGGCCCGATTTGACCGTGTTCGTAAATCTGGCAGCACAAGACCTGGCCGACGAGTCGCTGTACTCAAAAGTAGCACCGCTGTCGAAGGTGGCTTCGCGTGTGGTACTTGAGATTACCGAGCGCGTGGATCTCGACGGGATCACGGATATCGATCGACGTATGTCCTCGTTGCGCGAACTTGGCTTCCGGCTGGCGGTGGATGATCTTGGTGCGGGTTACGCAGGGCTCACGAGTTTCGTGAAAATACGGCCCGATATCGTCAAGGTAGATATGAGTCTTGTGCGCAACATTCACCTCGATGCGGCCAAACGCAAGTTGGTGGGTGCGCTGCTCGATCTTTCAACGAGCATGGGCATTCAAACTGTCATTGAGGGCATCGAGAACGCCGACGAACTGGCCGTTGTCGTCGAGCTCGGGGCCGATCTGATGCAGGGGTTCTATTTTGCCGTTCCGGGCATCCCATTCCCCTCGGTTGATTCCATTCGTTTTGATCTACAACGTTCCGAGAGCTGAACCCATGAGCGCAAATCCTGCCGCCAAGGACCCCGTGTCGCGAC
>JAYUPZ010000144.1:0-4662 GCA_043759805.1 Myxococcales bacterium
TTGTGCTACGCGTTCACGCCATTCCGTTGCTGTTGCCATTCACCCGAGTTTGCCGCGGTCATCCCGCGTTTTCTAGACGCCGGTCTGTGCACCGGATACGGGAAGAGGGCAGCGGTGGTGGGGTCGAGGCCGGGGGGTTGGCGGCTGTCGAGTTTGGCGCGGACGGGGTCAAAATCCACGAACCAGCTCTGGAACAACGCCCGCGCCATCGCATCCAGCGTCGCGTTCATCCGTCGGTTCAACTCGATCTTGTCGTCCAGCGCTCCAAGCACCGCCGCGATGGCTTCGATTTCGTCAGGCGGAGGAACGGGTATCTGAAGCGCACTGATGCTTTTTAGGCTGATCGTCTTCTGGGTCGAACCAACTACAACCTGCTCGATTTGCCAGCGTGCTTCCTGCGATTGTAGAAACAGATGAAGGAAACGTCCGTTTATGCGCGGCGAAATTAGGGCGGTGTTTTGCCCCAAGCAAAACGGAGTGTCGGTTCTCGCGTAACTTATGTTGCCGTATGAACCGACTCGGCTGAATACCATGTCACCTTTCCTCGGGGCATAGCGCCGAGTGAACTCTCGAAAAACTTCAGTGCTAACGCGCAGTGTTTTCGTGAGATCTAGGAAGCCTCCCTGTACATCTGTAACCCGAACCATCGCGTTGCCCACGTCGGAGTAACTCGGTGTCTTGTGTAGCGAATCGATGATAGTCGCTACTTCATCAAGCCGACGAACTTCCCATGATTCAGGCAATAATTGCGCCCGTTCACTCATGATCCCGTTCCTTGAAGCACGACGTACTCATCCCGACTGGGCTCGTGAAACCGTTCCGGCTCTTCATCCCAGACATGAAGGTCCACAACGAACGGAACATTGCTTTCCGCGTTCGCGTCCTTCATTTCTGAAACAACGGCTCGATGTACAGTCGTGGCAAAGGCAACCAGAGCAAGATCCGAATTGTTACGAGCAGTGCCCTTCACCCGAGAGCCATCCGCCCACACCGCCACGCCCGGAAATGCTGTACTTGATCTACCCGCCATACCCCAACCCCTTCAAATTCGCCTTGATCATTTTTTCCAGCTTCGCCGACTCCGCAAACTGCCCGAGCAACTCCGCCACCAGCCGGGGCATCTTCTCATCGAACGGTTCGCCACGATCCTCAACTTCCTCCGCGCCCACATAACGCCCCGGCGTCAGTACATGCCCATGCGCCGCGATCTCCACCGTCGTCGCTGACTTAGAAAACCCCGCCATATCCGCATACTTGCCCGCGCTCTTCTCCCCACGCCATGCGTGATACGTTTTTGTGATCTTCTCAAGATCGCCATCCGTCAACTCGCGGTGCACCCGATCAATCAGCGTCCCCATCTTCCGCGCGTCAATGAACAACGTTTGCTTGCGACGTTCACGAAACCCCCGCTTGCCATCCGCAGCCTTGTTCTTCGAAAGAAACCACAAACAAACCGGAATCTGCGTGCTGTAAAAAAGCTGCCCCGGCATCGCCACCATGCAGTCCACCAGATCCGCCTCGATCAACGCCTTGCGAATTTCCCCTTCACCCGATTGATTCGACGACATGCTGCCATTCGCCAACACAAACCCCGCCATCCCCTGCGGCGCCAGGTGGTGGATGAAGTGTTGCACCCACGCGAAGTTCGCGTTGCCCTTCGGCGGCACACCAAATTGCCAGCGCACATCGTCGTCTTTGCGGAACCAATCCGAATCGTTAAACGGAGGATTCGCCAACACGTAATCCGCCCGCAGATCCGGATGCAGATTCCGACGAAACGTGTCCGCATGCTCCGCACCAAAGTCCGCCTCGATCCCACGCAACGCCAGGTTCATCACCGCCAATCGGCGCGTCGTCGCGTTGCTCTCCTGGCCGTAGATGCTGATGTCGCCCAGCTTGCCACCGTGCGATTCAACGAATTTCTCCGACTGTACGAACATGCCACCCGACCCACACGCCGGATCGTAAATGCGGCCCTTGTAAGGCGCCAACATCTCGACCAGGCAACGCACAACGCAACTGGGCGTGTAGAACTGCCCACCGTTTTTGCCCTCTGCACTCGCGAAACGCGTGAGGAAATATTCGTAGACACGCCCAAGCAGATCCACCGAACGATGCGTCTTCTCGCCCTCACTGGCCGCAGTCAGTTCGATGGTGGCAATGACGTCGATCAGTTCGCCGAGGCGCTGCTTGTCGAGCGCGGGTCGGGCGTAGTCCTTTGGTAGCACACCCTTCAAACGCGGATTGTCGCGCTCGATCGCCACCATCGCATCGTCCACGATCTTTCCGATCGTCGATTTCTTTGCACTGGCCTGTAGATGCGGCCAGCGTGCGTCCGATGGCACCCAGAACACGTTCTCCGCCTTGTATTCGTCCGGATCCTCCGCGTCTGCGCCCTTGTAGTCGCCTTTATTCGCGACCAGTTTCGCCCGGTGTTCCTCGAAGGTGTCCGAAATGTACTTCAGAAAGATGAGGCCCAGAACGACGTGCTTGTACTCCGCCGCGTCCATGTTGTTGCGCAGCTTGTCCGCAGTCAGCCAAAGCTTGGCCTCGAAACCAATCGTTGCAGAGGACTGCGCCGCAGCGCCGGTTTTCGTGCGAGCCATGCGCGACACAATGGCTTAAACAGGCTTTTCAGGGAAGCCCCAAGGGGAGGCGGTTTCGGAAGACTGTGGAAAATACGAGGCTGCAGGCCGTGGCCATGCTGTCGGCCGGGAACTCAAACGATTGCCGTTGATTTAAACACTGCGGCATTTTACTTTGCGTGCATGAATCGTTACTTCATCGCGCTTATAGCCTTCGCCTCAATCGCCACCTCCTTCTTGGCCTGCGACGACGAAGACTCCATTGTCCCACGGCAGGACGCCGCGGACATTTCGGGCGGCAACCGCGACGCAGCTGCGCCAGACGTTTCTGTCGCTGACACCGCGCCGAAGCCTGTCATCCAGGACGCAAGCGCCGTAGATGCGACTGTCGATGTCGCACCGCCGCTTGCCGCCAATGTCTTGACCGCGCGACAAGTCTTGGCTGGCGAGCGTTGGTCCCTGGCGGTGCGACCCAATGGCGACCTCTATGCCTGGGGTCAATACGTGAACGCGACCAACGGGCACTATCAAAACGGCGGAACGAACGCCAAGCGGCCGGTGAAGGTTGAGGGGCTGTCGAACGTGCGTTTTGCGACAGGGTATAGCGACGCGTTCTATGCCTTGAAGGACGACGGTACGGTCTGGGGATGGGGCATTCAGAACTCGTACGAGAACTTCGCCCAGGGAAAGGACGGCACGAACGGCGGTCAGGTTACCGTGAACGCTCCGGTGCAACTGCTTGAGAAGGCAGGGCTTCCTTTGACAGGCATTTGCGACATTGTACCCACTGCATTTGGCGTTGTGATGCTTCGAAGCGAAACACCGGGACGCACGTGTGTTGCCAATGAAAAACGTTCCGTTTGGTATGCGGGGTCATCACTGACGGGCTACGATTCCGGCCTCCCGACATCGCTCTACGCCAAGAAATACAATCGTCTCACGCCCGGTGATGCGCAAGGTTTGATCGGCGACAACTGGGTCGTGGCGCTATTTGGAAATTCCTACAACGGCAATGCGATGTCGTTGTACGCAAGGTTGAATGACGGTCGCATCTTTGCCTGGGGCAACAACAGAGGCGGACAGCTGGGTCTGAACAATCAGCAAGCGCGCGACGTCCCGACGGAGGTCGCCGGGTGGTCGGGCGTGCGTTCATTCACGACCTCGTCGGAGGTGACGTTGGGACTTACCGCGGACGGTACCGTTCTTGCGGCGGGCGACAAATCCGGGGATGCGCTTGGATTGGCGAATGTCACTGGATTTCAAACGATCCCCGTACGGATTGATGGCCTCACCGGGGTCTCTGCGATTGCGGTCGGGAGCAGTCAAACCGCGGCGTTTGCTGTGGTCAACGGCGAACTGCGTTACTGGGGCTCGAGCGGACACTTCGGTGCGCCTTCATCCACGCCGCGTCCGTTCCCATCACCGGCTGATCCTCTGATCACGGTCTCGGCCGGAAACATACACGTGCTTGCCATCGACAACCGCGGCGCCGTGTACAGCTGGGGCGGAAATCAAATTGGTGGACTGGGTTGCGGAGCGTGCGACGATTCGAAAATACCCACTTTGGTGACTGTGCCGTGATCGGGAAAAGTTTGCCGTTGCCTATGGCTTGGCCGGCGGCAGCTCGCGCAGGAAGGCGCGGGGATCAAGGACCTGCACGGGCCGAAACCCCGCGACCTTCACCACCTTCAGCGGCAACAAGTCGCGCCGATCATCGGAAACCAAGAAATCCGCACCACCCTCGATAGCGGCGGCAACGACCGCATTGTCCTTTACGTCGGTGGGCACCTTGTCGAGATTCTGCAACAATCCCGGCACGACTTCCGCGACCTCCCGAAGCGACGCAACGATTGCGTCGATCTGATTGGCAGAAAGGTCGCGCAGCTTGCGAACATCCGGATCCTGGAGCGTTTTTCGAATTTCGTCCAGCACGTAGTCCGATGTAACGAGCGTGAATTGGCCGAGCAACATCGCATCAAAAATAGCGACAGCAGCCGACTGACGTCGTCGCAAAATCCCACGCACCAGCACGTTGGTATCGAGGACAGCCTTAACGACGCCCGGTGGCACGACGCAC
>JAYUPZ010000145.1:0-4662 GCA_043759805.1 Myxococcales bacterium
ATCAAGACCCGCGGAAACCGTGACACATTCAAAATGCGCCTTGAAGAATCGTAGGAACCAGATCAATTCCGCTTCCGTCACGGCAAGGGTCGGCATCGGATAGGCCGCACGCTCGGCGTCGGACAGGACGCGATGAAAGGTCACGACGGTGAGATGGTCTCGGCTTCGCCTGGCGGGATTGGTTATGCCTGCAGCCCAAAGCGCTGCTCCCACCGCATCGCGAATGTGGGCCTTGACGGCATCTTTGTTCACCAAGAACACGCGGCCTTTATAGCTGGTTTCGGGGCGAAGTATAGCCTTCGGACTCGCATCCAGACATCGAGAAAAAGATCTCGTGTTGCTCGTAGGCGCTTCGTTTTTTCCACAGGCTGGAATGGTATACGCAGGCAATGACCAAAGATTTCAAATCGCTCGCGTTGCGAAATCTTGGCGCGGTTGTGATTGGGCGAAACGAAGGTAGCCGACTTGCCGCGTGCCTGGATTCACTAATCTCCAACTGTCACGCCACGGTCTACGTTGATTCAGGTTCCACGGACGACAGCGTCGCCCTCGCTCGCTCGCGCGGTGTGGAGGTTGTTGACCTCGATCTATCCCGTCCCTTCACCGCGGCCCGCGCCAGAAACGCGGGTTTCGCCAGGCTCATCGAGGAAAACCCAACCCTCGAATTCGTTCAGTTTGTGGACGGTGATTGCGAGATTGTCTCGGGATGGCTTTCAATCGCCCACGCGTTCCTAACCGAAAACACGGCGACGGCGGTCGTTTGCGGCCGTCGCAGGGAACGCTTTCCGAACCAATCGATTTACAACAAGCTTTGCGACATCGAATGGGACACGCCGGTGGGCGAAACGCGCGCCTGCGGAGGCGACGCGATGATGCGAATATTGCCCTTGCAACAGGTCGGCGGTTACGACGAAACCGTGATTGCAGGTGAAGAGCCCGAACTTTGTGTCCGCCTTCGAAAATCGGGTTTCCAGATCCATCGCATTAATGCGGAGATGACCTTGCACGACGCCGCGCTCTCGCAATTTTTGCAGTGGTGGAAGCGCAATGTCCGTTCGGGGCATGCCTTCGCCGAGGGAGCGCACATGCACGGTGCGGCGCCAGAGCGCCATTTCGTCAAAGAGGAACGCCGGGCGTGGCTCTGGGGAGCGGCTGTGCCGGCGCTAGCATTCGGCGGCGCGCTGCCGAGTCTCGGTCTCAGCACGCTGCTTCTTGTCGGTTATCCCGTATCTGCTGGTCGTATCTACCGTCACTTTCGAAAACACGGGAGGGGTCGCGACGAGTCAGCCCTGGCGGGAGTGTTCTTGACGATCGGGAAGTTCGCCGAGGTTCAAGGTTCCCTCCGGTACCACATCGGACGCCTCGCAGGTCGTCGCTCGGGAATCATCGAATACAAAAGTACGACCCTCAAACCGAAAAAAACTTGAGGCGCATCGCACCACCCGGATCACCCTACATCAGATTTTCTTCAGTAGTTTTGAACTGTTACGTAGAAATAAGCTGAAAAAAATTATTAGAAAAAAGCGCTGCGTCACCCCTCCAGGGTGACGGTTTCTGGCCGAACCATATAAACAGAGGCCATCTCCATGAGCATGAAAATCCAATCACTCAACAGCATCGGTCCTACGAAAGGCGTCGGGCGGACTGAGAATGAACAACCGGCGCCAGAAAAGACACCTGGGGCTCGCTCCGAGGCGGAAGAGCTCGCGGCCATCGTCGCAGAGAGCGCCGGACAAGCATCGGAAGCAGCAGACAAAGCGAAGACCGAACGAGCCAGCTTCATTGAAGACGTGCGCAAGATGGTGGCCTCTGGCAGTTACCAGGTGGATTTCGACAAACTCGTGAACAAGATCATTGATGATGAGAGCGACCGCTCGTCATCGCGGCGTTAAACGCTCGAAGAAACGCCACATAGCGGGAACTTCCCATTCGATGGGTGAGCCATGGTCCCCGAGGATCTCGCAGAACACCACCTCGGTGCCCGGATCGCATCCAACGTTTGCCTTGCACTGTGCTGGCACGGTCGTCTCGGTGCTGGCAGTGCAGTGGCTGCTGGCAATGAAATACTCGCGTGCCCGTGTTCCCATGGGAAGGGGTACGACCGAGTCGTTCGTGGCATGAACGAACCAAGCTGCCGGCTGGCCCACGCAGCTTCCCATTCGGGCCGGATGCCAGCTTGCAAGGGGTCCGACGGCGCGAACGCGATCGCCACGAACACAACCAATCATGTTGGTCATGCCGCCGCCTCTACTGAACCCCATTACAAATACTCGACGTTGATCGATACAATAGCGGGCCATGGCGTCGGCGTACATGGCATCCCAGAAGGCGACATCCTCGCCCGTCGCACCAAGCTGCCATAAACCCGCGATGCCCTGCGGTGTGACGATCACGGCGTCCCTGTCCGCCGGGACTTCAATGCCGCGACCGTTTCCCGGTGCCACACCGCCCGAGCCATGCAGCTGAAACAATAACGGATACGCTCGGCTCGAATCGTATTCCGAGGGCAATCGGACAAACGAGTCACGCGATTTGCCTGCGATGGTGAACTTGCCCTTCACGTAGACGCCACCAACCGTTGCGGATTTTCCGCAACCCTCGCTTCGCGCAAGCAGTACGGTTCCGCTCGAGGTGGCAGGAGCTCCGCCCGCTGCTGACCCTCCGGTCGATGTGCCGCCTTGTGACGAGCCACCTTGCAATGTGCCCCCAGCGGCGTTGCCTCCGTTACCCTTCTCGCCAGCCAGATTGTCCCCCGCCATGGCGGAGTTATCGCCACCCGTAGGAGATGAATTCCCGCCGGCCCTTCCGCCGGGAGCGGAGGATTGCGACGCGTTCGAGCACGCCCATCCTACGAAACCGAAAAAAATTAACGACCTACATTGAGAAAACGCCAAGACGTGAACAACCCTCCTGAGGCTATCGCAAGCGCAAATCGGTTGCGCTCGATGCAGTCGCTAGGGTGCCGGCCAGACGACCAGCTGCGGATCGGGCCACCGGAACGGATTGTTTGCGGCATTGGCGTTGTTCCAGAATTCCGCGCAGTTTGCGGCTTTGCCGCTGTTTCCCATGAGCGTCCAGAACAACGGACAGGCGGTCGCAGCGATGTTCCGACACTGCGGCATCGTGTGTTCGCCCGCGTTTGGAGAACTGTAATACATTTGGACCTGCTCCCAGGCCAACTTCTGCAGGTAAACCGCCGTATTCTGCGGAAGCCCGTTCGGAATCGCTGCACCCTCAGGCGTCTTGCGGAATAGACCTGAGTAAATCACGCTGGCCGCAAAGTAGGAGCCGAGGTCGGTCAAATGAACATCGTCTTTGAAAAACGCGTTCATCTTTTCGCGGGTCGAACCCGAAACGCCCGGGACATCACCCGCGATGGCACGCTCAACGAGAACCACCAACGCTTTCGATGCCGGCAAATTCACCATGGCCTTCGGAAGGTTGTTGGCTTCAAGTGTCAGGTTGACCTTGCTCGCCACACATTCCCAAAGCGGAGTGGCCGCTTTCTCGTAGGCCAACCACGCCGCGGGATTGTCCCTATTCATGCTTTGCCAGCAGTGATAGAGCGAAGTCTGAGCGCTGGCGTTACCTGCCAACAAACGATCGTGGTAGTGCCGTAAAAGGCTAGTGGTGCTTTCCCAATCGATCGCATCCGGCAAATCGTGGCGTTCCGTGATGAGCAGCGTGTCGTATTTTTCGCCTGCACCCAGGGTCGCCGGGTTCCGGAGCTCGTTGATGACGTTCATCCCCGTACCGTTCAAATTCTTACCCATGCTGTAGCCGGCAAAATCCGCGTTGTTCTGCGGATTGCTACCCCGGGTTCGGATGCGAATGGGAGAGCCGACAATGTTCTGAACATTGTATTTGTAGTCGTCTCCCTTCTTGGCTGCGATGTCGACCACGTAGGTGTCGATCGGCGAATCAAGGAGACTGTGGCCAGAAAGAAACGCACGAACACGGTTCCGCGATCCAGTAAGACCACCTGTGTTGGTACCGCTCGTTCCCCCTGTCTTGCTGCCGCCCGTTCCAGTACCGCCGGTTCCGGTACCGCCCGTTCCAGTACCGCCCGTTCCGGTACCGCTCGTTCCCCCTGTCTTGCTGCCGCCCGTTCCAGTACCGCCGGTTCCGCCTGTCTTGCCTCCGCCGGTTCCGCCGGTAGCCACCGCGCCGCCCGTTCCACCCGTCTTGCCGGCGCCGGTTCCGCCCGATGCCGCCGTGCCGCCCGTGCTGCCAGTGCCAGTACCGCCCTTGCCGCCAGCATTGTTCTTGCCGCCGGTCGACGCGTTTCCGCCACCTGTATTCGACAGGTCTCCTCCCCCGCCACCCGATGCCGATCCTGCCTGCCCGCCAGCGCCGTCGGGCTTGCCCGAACTACCTCTGCAGGAGGCAGACAGCAGTAAGACTGAAACAACCGAAATCCGATGGATCTGCTTGAGCTTCGTCATCGGATACGCATATTAGCGGGTTCGGTGTCGTATGCACGTCCTTTCGCGGGTGTCACCTGCATGCCCGTGCTACAGCATCGCCCGTGACCCGTGGCGCCCGAGCGAACTATCTTTTCGTTATACCGGTTGTGTTTTATCGGACGGGTCCCGGAAAGTTCGCGAGCGAATCGGCATTCGCAGAACACCTCCGCTATCTAAAAACTCAGCTCAGCGCAGA
>JAYUPZ010000146.1:0-4642 GCA_043759805.1 Myxococcales bacterium
CGAACGCGTTAACGCTAAAAACCAACGTCGTAAGCGTAACACAACCCATGTTACGAACCCATCGCGAACAGGGTTTAGAGAACGCAAAGACGTATTTGACGGAAGTTATCACGAGCATCAGAACAGCAATTTTGCTGTGCGGCGCAGAGTCCGCCGAGGCGTTGCGGACGGCCCCTCGAATTATCACAGGTGAACTCGCGTCGTGGCTTGCACATGCGCCCGGTGCAGCAACATCGCCATGACCGAGGCAATTCGTAGCACAGGTGGATTTGGACACGGCAAGGTCATCTTGCTGGGCGAACACGCCGTGGTCTTCGGACAGCCCGCGCTCGCTGCCGCACTTGGCAAGGGCATCACCGCCGAGGCAACACCGGGAGAGGGTCGCATCACGATTACCCCCTGGGTGTTGTCGTTGCATCGAACGGAAAATCATCCGATTTGCGATGCAATCAATGCCATTGCCCACACCCTGGGGGCCGACAATTTCGATCTGGATATAGCCCCGGATATCCCCGGAGGGGCCGGACTTGGAAGCTCTGCGGCGATGGCTGTCGCGGTAGCACGTGCGTTGTCGACCGACGGTGATGGCAAACGCATCGACGCTGCAATCCTCGCCTCCGAACGCATCTTCCACGCCAACCCATCTGGAATCGATGCGGCTGCCGCAACATCGGGAGGCGTCGGCCGATTCACCCGCGAAACCGGCTGGCGTCCGCTCGCCGTACGTCAACCCATCAAGCTATGCGTGGGATTTTCGGGCATTAAACGGCAAACTTCGGCACTTGTCGATAATGTAACACGATTGTGTCGCGTGGCCCCGGTAGCCAATCGAATGATCGAAACGCTCGGCGCATTGTCCGAGGCCGGCATCCAGTGCCTCGAAAGCGGCGACGTCGACGGACTCGGGCGATTGTTCAACATGGCGCACGGCGTGTTGAGTGGCCTGGGCGTTTGCACGCCCGAGCTGGAAGCGCTGGTGACAAGCGCCCGTGCAGCGGGGGCCATCGGCGCCAAGTTGACTGGCGCAGGTGGAGGCGGCGCCGTGATTGCAATTGCGCCGTCGCATCGCCAGGATGTGCTTACGGCATGGCAGAACGAGGGTTTTGAAGGCTTTGCGACCGAAATCGGGTTTGCAACATGAGCGCTGCAAACATTGGCCGCGCGCGCGCCCGGGCAGGAACCAACATCGCCCTCGTCAAGTACTGGGGCAAGCGTGACACCGCATTGAACCTGCCCGCGGCCGGATCGCTGTCACTGACGCTGGCCGAACTCGGGACCGAAACTCAGGTCACGTTCTTCCCACGAACCGACACACAACAGCAAGACATCGTTTTGCTGGGTGGCAAGCCCGTCGATGAAAAATTTCGAACCCGGGTCAGTGTCTTTCTGGATCGGGTGCGAAACCGCGCACGGCTCGATGCAACGGCCCTGGTTGAGTCGCACAACTCCGTGCCAACAGCTTCGGGCTTGGCCTCATCCGCATCGGGATTCGCAGCACTGGCGGTGGCCGCGAGCCAGGCCGCTGGCCTTCGCCTTGACGATCGGAAGCTATCGGAACTCGCCCGACTCGGATCGGGCTCGGCCGCGCGCTCCATCTGCGCTGGGCTGGCGCTCATGTCGGCGGGGCAAGCTTCAGACGGACACGATGCAGTGGCAGCACCCATCGTCGGCGCCGAGGACTGGCCGCTTCGCCTTGTCATCGCCATTACCAGCAGTGCAGAGAAACCCCTGTCCTCTACGGTAGCGATGATCCAAACCGAAAAGACCTCGCCCTATTACCCGGCCTGGGTCGATTCGGTCGACGCGGATCTCAAGGCTGCGTGTGCTGCGATTGCCGCGCGCGATTTTCACGATCTGGGTCGCATCGCCGAGCGCAGCTGCCTGCGTATGCACGCAAGTGCGCTCGCGGCCGACCCCGGAATCCTGTTCTTCAATTCGGCCACCGTGGCGGCCATCGACACCGTCCGCACCCTCCGGCTCGATGGCGTGCCGGTTTATTTCACCATAGACGCGGGACCCCACGTCAAAGCCCTCTGCCTGGCGCAAGACGCCGATCGCATCGAGAAAAAACTCGCGACCACTCCCGGAGTATTGCGTACGATGGTGACCGGCCCCGGACCGGGCACTGAATTGTTGACCACGACCCCATGAGCAGTACTCGAACCACCCTTCCTGGAGCCCCTGTTGTTGTTGCACCAGGAAAGCTGTTCCTCTGCGGCGAATATGCCGTGCTTGAAGGCGCTCCCGCCGTCATGATGGCCGTGAATCGGCACGCTGTCGGGCAATACATCCCCGGATGGACCGCTGCTTCCCGCGTTATCGCCGAGGCGGTTCGCCGGTGCGCCGAGCACCTTGGTGAGCTCGCCATCGCACTGCCGGCCGGCTCCGTCATGGTTAACAGCGAGCAATTCCAGGGACCCGACGGCAAGCTCGGGCTCGGTTCAAGCGCCGCGACGGCAGCCGCGACGGTGGGCGCGATCTTCGAATACGCCGGCTACAGCATCGAAGAAAACCGTGACGCGCTTTACGTGCTCGCTGATGATGCGCACCGTGCGGCCCAGGGCGGACTTGGATCGGGCGCCGACATCGCGGCAACCGTTCACGGTGGCTTCGTTCGCTTCGAGCGACCCCAAAGTCTTCGCGATCCGAACGCAACCTTCGGACCACCTTCATTCGAAAAACTGGCGGCGCCCGCGGGGCTGGAGATTGTGGTTTTTCAGGCCGGCATGCCCGTCGCAACGCCAGAGATGATCGACGCCGTACAGGGCCTCGCCCGCAGACAAAAACAACTCTACGGGTGGATGCAAGATGAATTGGGCGTCGCGGCCCGCCAGTTTGCCGAGGCTTTCACCATGGGACGCCCGGCGGGAATCATCGAAGCCGCCGGAACGGCGCACGATACCCTCCTGGCACTGGGCAATGCCGCACACATTCCCATCGTCCCTGCGTCGGTGACGGCGGCCGCGGCGCATGCTCGACGCTTGGGCGGTGCGGCAAAAATTTCGGGCGCGGGTGGCGGCGACGTCGGGATCGCCTTTTTTCCAGGCCAGGATGCGGCGCGTGAGTTTGCCTCGACCTGCCCGAGCGGCATCAAAATGCTAGACGTACAGGTGGAAATGCAGGGGATTCGGCGTAAGCGACCGACTGGGTTGGAGCAGGCCGAAACCGATGACAAACAACAATGAGAATACCAGGGTTTTACAGACTCCCGTTCGATGCGAGGCAAGACGAGCTGCAGACGCGCCGCGATCTGACCGAGGCCGATGCGCACACCCTGAATGCAGGTGGCCTATCGACCAGTGACGCAGATCGCCTGGTGGAAAACGCCGTAGGAATTTACAACCTGCCCCTCGGCATCGGTTTGAATTTTATCATTAACGGGCGCGAATTTGCTGTGCCCATGGCCGTAGAAGAACCCTCCGTTATTGCAGCCGCCTCAAACGCCGCGCGCATGGTTCGAGAAGGCGGAGGATTCACCGCCGAGGCTGACGAATCCATCATGACTGCGCAAATTGAATTGCTGCAAGTCCCCGACCTTTTGCTTGCGCGGGCCAGAATCGAGGCCGAACGCAATGCGATCTTGATCGCTGCCGATGAATTTGTACCACGCCTAAAGACCAGGGGCGGCGGCGTTCGGGATCTGGAGGTCCGCGTCCCGCCTGGAGGCAACGGCAAGTCAGCCGACCGAAGACTTATTGTCCACCTCTACATTGACTGTCGCGATGCGATGGGTGCCAACCTCGTCAACACCGTGGCGGAGGGAATCGCAGCACGGCTTGCCTCAATCGCAGGCGGACGGCCAGGACTGCGCATTTTGTCGAACCTCACCGATCGGCGGTGCGTCCGTGTGCGCGCGCGAATCCCTGCGCAGGCGCTGGGAGCCGAAGACATCGACGGCGTCGAGGCGGCTCGTGAAATTGCGTCGGCCTCGCGATTTGCCGAGGACGATCCCTATCGTGCCGCGACTCACAACAAGGGCATCATGAATGGTGTAGACGCCGTGGTCCTTGCCACCGGTAACGACTGGCGTGGAGTCGAAGCCGGTGCGCACGCATTCGCAGCACGCACGGGCACCTACCGACCGCTGTGCACCTGGAAGTTTATCGAGAACAACGGAGCCTTCCTTGAAGGTTTTCTCGAAATGCCCATGGCAGTCGGCATTGTGGGCGGCACTTTGAGCCACCATAGTGGAGCGCGTCTTTCGCTCAAGCTCATTGGAGCCCACAGCGCCGGTGAACTGGGCATGGTCGTGGCCGCCACCGGAATGGCGTCCAATCTCGCCGCCTTGCGCGTGCTTGCGACCGAGGGCATTCAGCGCGGGCACATGCGGTGTCACAGACGAGCCACCGGCATTCCACCGGCACCCGAGAAAGTACCTGGATGATTCGGGAACTCTTGCGAGGAACGATCGAGTTTCCGCGAACGCGCGGGGGAACACCCGATCTCCGAACCGTTTCCGGCGGACTCGGCGCCTCGTCGCGGCGTTGGTTGGACGCTCCCCCCGGCCCCTACAGCATCGAACGTGCCGATGCGTATTGCGAAACCTTTGCGCGCGAACACCACGAAGCTTTTCCGGTGGCATCTCGCTTCGTCCCCACTGAACTTCGCCCGCACCTGTTATCGGTTTACGCATTCGCCCGGG
>JAYUPZ010000147.1:0-9716 GCA_043759805.1 Myxococcales bacterium
GATGGCGCGATAGCCACGATTTGGCCGCATCCGCGATTCGGGGATCATCCGGTCCACGCGCAGAGAGCAAGACCACGCTGCGTCCGCGATCGAGCTCGACCAGCGCTTCACGGGCTATCGTGTCACGGACCGCCGCGCTTCGATCTGGATCGAGAAGCGGCACAACCTGTACATCGATCCCGACGTGGCGTTCAGACTCGGGCAAGTCATCAAGCACGTGGTCAAGCTGGCCTCGCGTCACAGGAGAACAGCTCCCAGACATCACGAGGGTTTGAGTAACGCCATCTATCGTATTGCGCTTGGGTGGGTCCACAGGGACCAGACCCAACTTACGCCAGTGCAAGACAGCCGCATACTCAACTCCGGACGATCCGGCGACGAACGTGGTCCCCATCGCCTCTGCCGCACGCCAGATGAGCCGCCCTGCCTGTTCGAGCCGGGCGTCATCCAGCACATCCAGCAACACAATATCATTGCCCGCCTCGCAGACGGCATCCCAACGCGCATCAACCGTATCGCTGGCACCGTCGAGCGCGAGGATATCCAGCAAGCCAACCTTGCGATTCGTTTGCAAAGCAAGATGTTGACGTAAATCCCCCTCGTTCATCGGCGTGACGGGATGCCGGCTCATTGTTGGGTGCCGATCAATCCGAAAGGTCTCTGTTCCAACGGTTGCAAACAGATTTCCGAAAAGCGTGTAACGTTTGAGGATGGGTGCGCCCACCAGCAGTGGAACGTGTCGCGTACCGAAAACCTCCATCCCCACCTCGATGCCCCGGCCAATATTTCCAACCGTGGGTGACGAATCGAAGGTCGAACAAACCTTGTAGTGGCACAGGCGGGGTGACAACGCCTTCAAGCTTTTGAACGCCTGTAAAAGCTCCTCGGCCATCGCATCGGGCGCCATCGTTCGCGTCATACCCGCGATGCCGACCGCCCGTGCATCCGGGAAACGCTCAAGGGCGCCCGGTTTTGGCGGCTGCAAAAACAGCACGGTATTCACGCCGTTTTTTGCGAGCGCCTCCATCGAGTCGGTCGACCCGGTGTTGTCATCGCCGTAGAAGGCGATTAGCGGTACTGGAGGGGAGATGGCCATGGTGAAACAATCATATCTCGTATGACCGAGAGAACCTTAGCGGTCTCCGTAGTGGACAAGTGCCTGGGCAAGTTCGACGTGTGAACGGGCGTACACCTCAAGAGAGGTTCCCTCGGCGGCCGCTTGCCAGGCCTGTTGAACACTGGCCACGCCCGCCGCCACGCCGCCCGGATGCGCAATGATACCGGCGCCACAGACGTACATCACGTCCAGTGACTGAATACGGGCGTAACTGTCTACCGCTTGACCCGCCCACTGGGCAGACGACAACACGGGCATGGCAACCATGGGTTTATCGTCAAAAAGCGGTGTGAGAACGTTGCGAGCGCTCGCCACGACGGAATCATCCGGCTCCCAGAACTTGTTGCGCAGACCGTTGCAGTGCAGATGGTCGATGCCGGCAAGACGCCAGAGTTTTTGCATCACAACGTACTCGACGCCGAGCATTGGGCTGCGGGTGTACATGCCCCAACCATTGCGATGGCCGTGGATGGGCAACTGGCTGTGCCGCCGCAAATGTGACACAGAAGGTATCCCGACGTGGTGCATGCTGACCATCACGCAGGTTCCACCCGCCGACAAAACCTTATCGTGGTGGCGCAACATGAGATCGATTTCATCGGTAATGTTGAAGGCAAACATGGCCTTCTTTCCCGTTTTGTCCGCATGTCGATTGACGACATCCATGACGGCATCAACACGCGCATCAAAGGGACAGTGCGGCCCATTCGCTTGCAGTTCGTCATCCTTCAGAAAATCCAAACCCGCTTCGATCATCTGGTCCGCCAGGGCTGCAGTACCTTCGGGCGACAAACCAACGCTGGGCTTGATGATCGTTCCAACAATGGGACGGCCAGTGACACCGGTAAACTTTCGGGTTCCTTCGATTCCGAACTGGGGCCCGAGATAGGCATCACCGAAGGCGCGGGGAAGTTGCAGATCGACGAGGCGAAGACCGGAAAACTCTTGCAATTCGAATAGGTTTCCGCAAACGGTTGCCAACAAATTGGGCAAGGACGGGCCCATGTTTGAGATCGGGAACGACAACACCACCCGTGCGCGACGGTAGCGGGGGTTGCCTTCGTTGCCGCGAGGCACCGTGGCAAACGGAAGCGTCGGCGATTCTAGCTCGTCGATTTGTTCGAGCGACTCGACCCGGGCAGCATGATGTTCGAGCAACTCGGCCGTTTCGCCCGGCACCCGCATGAATGAACCGGTCGACTGTTCGCCAGCCATGGTTGCGGCCGCTCTCTCAAGCGGATGTGCTGTCTCGATGAGATAGGTGGCGTAGATCCTGTCAATCGATTTCATAGCGTATCCTTTAGCGGGGGTGTTCAAGCTGTCCATATGCATCAACTCCTTCCAAACGTATGACCGAATTTGTGCGCGCGGATTCGTACGCCGCGAACACAAGGCGAAGCGTTTCATAATTATCGACGCCCGTGGTGGCACGGGTCTCGCCCAAAGACTGACCGTTCAAGGTCTTGAGAAAGCTTTCGTTGCACGGAACAATGCTGGACTGCACAACCGCATAAGCGGGATCGATCCAGGGATACAGGGTTGGTGGAACCCGTCGCGACTCAGTTCCTGCGGAGGTCGTGATGCGCAACCAGTAGTCAGGTTCCACGGTCAAAGAACCCTGTTCACCTTCCACGAACAGCAACGTTTGTGGAAACGATTCGTGTTGCAACGGCGTTCCGGCGTAGGCGAGGTTCGCAACCGCCGTCGCGCCGTCTTTCATATCCAGACACACGGTCGCGACGTCTTCACCCGCGATGTCCCGGTGAATTTTTTGCGTCCGGCAATAAACCGACCGAGCCTCGCCACCCAGGAAGCGCACGAGATCCAATATGTGAACGCCTGCGTCCGCGAGGATCATCCGTGGCAGCTTCTTCAGTGCGGGTTGGTTGTCGAAGACGGGGAATCCCGAAATCAAATCCAGACGCATCCGGATCACGCGCCCCAGGCGACCCGAGGCAATGGCCGTCTGTGCGGCAAGCATGGGGGCCTGCCAGCGAAAATTCTCGTGCACAAAAAGCGGTGTATGCGATTCGGCACACGCAAGCACCATGCGACGCGAAGTTTCCAGGTCGTCGGCAAGCGGCTTTTGGCAGATGACCGGTATCCGGCGCCGAGCGGCCTCAATCACCAGCGGTTCGTGACTCTCGATGGCGCTGACGATGTCGAGAAAGTCGAAAGACTCCTTGTCGAGCATGGCCACCGGATCCGTATAGGTGCGGGGAACGCCCATCGCGGCCGCAAGCGTTGCCGCCTTCTCGGCGTTCGGATCGCAGATGGCAACGCACTCGGCCCCTGCGATCTCGCGCCAGGCGGCCACTTGATATCGGGCCCAAAAACCGGCGCCGAAGATGCCAAATCGTTTTGCCATGATCAACGTAACAAAACATAACAAAACATCTCGAAACTGCCAAGTCAAAAGTTCTTAGCTGGGGTCCTTTGTGTGACCTAGAATGCAGGAACTTGAAATGACTCAGCTTTTTGTAACAACACGATTATTTGCGGGATTTGTCGCCATTTTTGCCCTCGTCCGACCGACCGTCGCGCAGGCTCAGATGCCCACCCCGTCCCTTCCGACCATCCTGCACCTCAAAGACGTGCCGGTGGGTAGTTTCGCGACCTATCGCGTGAAAATGCCTGGTCAGCCGCCGATGCGGCAGAAGGTTTCCGTGGTCGGACGCGGGGACAAGGGCGCCTCCATAGAAATTCAGGTTGGGGACGAGGGCACCTTCAGCAAACGAGCCATCCTCGTTCGGATCGATCTCGTCTTCAAGAACGATGCAACGTGGACACCATCCACAATGGCCATCAAAATTGGCGAGAACAAGGCGATGGCCCTGCCCGCGCAGCTTCCGTCATACGGTTCCTTGTTTCAGTTAATCGATCGCAACACGCTTGGCAAACCCGAGACGCTCAAGGTTGCGGCCGGCACGTTCAAGGCACGCAGATTCGAGCCGAAGGGTGCAACCAAGATCGCGTGGATGAGCGAGACAGTACCGCCTTTTGGTCTTGTCAAGCTCAGCGAAGGTCGAGCTGGCGCCAACGTAGACATGGAACTTGTCGAGCGTGGATCGGGTGCCAAGCCTGCGCTTGTGGGAGACAGCTTGCCATTTAACCCGGGCGAATTGATGCAGCAAATGGCTGCAATACAGGGCAATGCGCCTGCGGTCCCCCATCCCGTTGCGCCGAAGGCTAAACCCAAGACCAAGCCCTAGACGCGAACGAGAGGCGGTACCCGCACCGTCACCTGGCCCGAGCCAACCTTCGCCTGGCAGGACAAGCGCAATCCGCCTGCGAGCTCCGCTTCTGTTAAACGCAGTGTTTCGATACGCGAGGGTGACGACAACACGTCGGCCCCGTCCTCAACCGTCACACGGCACAATCCGCAATTGCCATTGCCCGTGCAATGGGTCGAAATCGGGACACCTGTCCTCCGCCCAGTCGAAAACACGGACTCACCCGGAGCGGCCTCGACCGACAAACCCAGCGGCTCGAACCGGACGATTCCCATCCGTGCATTACAGCACAGCCCCCCGGGTTTGTGTCTCGTTGTGAACCAAGCCCGTGTTAGTTTGCCGCCCCATGAAGCCCGGTTTTCGACTTTCCTTGCTCGGTTTATTCGTTTCCTGCGCGACACCGCGAAGCCAGCCCGAAATTGCTGACCCTCCTTTCAAGATCACGGATCTGACCAGCGAGCGCCGTGAAAACCCGATAGGACTGGACGTTGCACACCCACACTTCGCCTGGCGCCTCGTTGCGACACAGGAGGAAGCGCGGGACAAGAGCCAGGGCGCTTACCGGATCCTCGTCGCGAGTACCCCCGAAAAGCTCGCCCGCAATGAGGCCGATCTATGGGATTCGGGACAGGTAAACGCCGACACCTCGACCGAGGTGCCCTACGCGGGAAAGGCGCTCGGATCGCGACAAGCCGCTCACTGGAAAGTTCGCGTCTGGGATGAACGCACGAAGCCGACCAATTGGAGCGAACCGGCTTCCTGGGAGATGGGTCTTCTGAAGGCAACCGACTGGCAAGCCAAGTGGATTGGTCGCAAGCGTCTTGCACCGAGGCCACAGCCGATCGTCGAGGAATCAAAGCTCGACTGGCTATGGTATCCGCTCGCCCCGGGTGAATTGCCGCGCACCAAACCCAAAACCACGCGATGGGTCCACTTCCGAAACCGTATCACCATTGGCGATCCGGCCTCGTACAAACAAATCTACGCCATTCTGGCTTCGACCCACGAGACACATGTCTTTGTCGGAGGTATCCACATGGATGCGTCGCGCCCGGGCACCCTCGTGCAAGAAGTGACGTTGCTTCCACACTTGAAAACGGGCGAAAATGTCATCGGAATTTCGACACGACCCGAAACCGTCAGTGGTCTAGCCGTGCAAATTCACCTCGTTCACAACGACGGAAAGGTGGAGACGTTGGCGAGCGGACCGTCCTGGAAAAGCGAACGCGATCAGCCCGACGGCTGGGCCGATCCTTCCTTTGATGATCGGAAGTGGAAGCCATCTATTGTCGTTTCCGCTTTTGGCAAAGCGCCCTTCGACAAGGTACTGGCCAAGAATCTGGTCAGCGCGGAACGCGAGGCACCCGCCTACCTGTTTCGTCGTATCTGCCGAACCCTTCCCGACGGCGTCGTTCCAGTGCGTGCTCGCCTGTACGCCACGGCACTTGGCGTGTACGACGTCTTCATGAACGGCCGGCGGGTCGGCGATGCATTGCTCGCACCGGGATGGACGGACTACAAGAAGCGCATTGAGGTGCAGGCGCACGACGTCACTGCGCAGGCGATTGCGCCACGCGATCCGGGGTGTACCACGATTGCAGCAACACTCGCCGATGGTTGGTACACAGGGTTTATTGGGTATCGCAAGCAACGAGGCCACTACGGCGACTGGCCCCTCCGCCTGCGCGCCCAAATCGAAATCGAGTGGTCAAACGGACAACGCGAAACGATTGTGACCGACGAAAATTGGAAGGCTGGTTCGGGACCGATTCTGAACGCCGATCTGTTGGACGGCGAAACGTATGACGCCCGGAAGGAAATCACGGGATGGCCAAGTCCCGCTGACAACGTGACTGGCTTCGGCGCCGTTGACGTTCTGGCGACACCCCCCACTGCCACCCTGGTCGCCGAAACCGGCCCCCCCATCCGTGTGGTCAAAGAGGTAAAGCCGGTGACCGTGACGGAACCCCGGCCAGGCGTGTTCATCTTCGATGTGGGACAAAACCTGGTGGGTGTCCCACGCCTCAAGGTTCGAGGTCCGGCCGGTACACGGGTCGAGCTGCGCTTTGCCGAGATGTTGAATCCCGATGGCACCGCTTACCTCACCAATCTACGCACGGCTCTCGCAACGGATACGTACGTACTGAAGGGTGATTCGGGCGGCGAGATCTGGACGCCCCGTTTTACCAACCACGGCTTCCGTTATGTCGAGGTGAAGGGCTTTCCAGGCAAGCCAACCGAAAGCAGCCTGCTCGTGCAGGTCACCCATTCGGACATCCGACCGCTCGGAACGCTGAAGACGTCAAACCCGCTTGTGAATCAGCTGCAAAGCAACATTCAGTGGGGCCAACGCAGCAACTTTGTGGGATTGCCGACAGACTGTCCGCAACGCGACGAACGCCTCGGCTGGATGGGTGACGCGCAGATCTTTGCTCGAACCGCCTGTTTCAACATGGATGTGCGAAACTTCTTCCAAAAGTGGATGCGCGATGTATTCGACGCACAGGCAAACGACGGCTCGGTCGCTGACACCATCCCTAGTCTCAATGGACTTGGCGGTCAACCCGGCGCACCGGGCTGGGCCGATGCTGCCATCATCATCCCCTGGGAGCTCTACCGTTGTTCCGGCGATACGCGCTTTCTGTCGGAACACTTCGACAGCATGCGCCGACACATCGATTTCGTTGCGGGCCAGAATCCCGATCGCATATGGGCAAAAGGGAGCGGTAACAACTATGGCGACTGGCTTTCCATCAATGCGGATACACCGAAGCCACTGCTCGGAACGGCGTACTTCGCCTATTCCACGGGACTGCTTGCGGACATCGCTCGCGTGCTACACAAGACAGCAGAGGCGAAACAGTATGACGACCTTCGGCAGGAGATCGTGACTGCGTTCAATTCAACCTTCGTGGTTGACGATGCCTCCATCAAGGGCGATACGCAGACCGCGTATCTACTTGCCTTGCAATTCGATCTCTTGCCGAAGGAAAAACGCCCACTTGCAATGGCGCATCTGGTTGCGGCGATCGAGCGCGCAGGCAACCATCTGTCGACTGGTTTTCTTGGTGTCCGTGAACTCTTGCCTGTGTTGTCGCAAGAAGGACGTCTGGATCTCGCCTATCGCCTGTTGCTCAACGAAACCTTTCCGTCGTGGGGTTACAGCATCAAGCAAGGCGCCACGACGATCTGGGAGCGATGGGACGGCTTCACCCACGAAAAAGGCTTCGGCGATGACGAGATGAACTCGTTTAACCACTACTCTCTCGGCTCGGTGGGACAGTGGCTCTATGCCAACGTGGGCGGCATCGAGTCCGATCCCGCAGCGCCCGGCTACAAACATTTCTTCATGCGCCCGCGACCGGGAGGAGGATTGACCTCGGGCTTTGCCCGCTACGACTCGCCTCAAGGATGGATAACGAGCGACTGGAAAATCGAAAACGGCACATTCCGGTACAGCATCAAGGTCCCGGTCAACAGCCGCGCCACAGTGGAACTACCCGATGGGACCCGACACGAAGTCGGCTCCGGCAAACGAGAGTTCGAGTCCAAACTACCTTAATCTCGTCTGGGAGGCGGTGTCAGACCCGCCGAAAGCCGCGACGCGTCGGTCTTTTTACCAAAGGATTACCTGCACTTTTGCACTCTAGAACTATTGTTGAAGTCGGCGTAACGTTCGCACGTCTTACCGATACTCAAAACCAGTGCTGAGGGACCTCCCCAGCAAACCCAACAGGAGAATAAAGAAAATGAGCAACAAGGGAACTCTGATTGCCGCTATCGCGGCTGGCATGCTGTCACTCGCACCGGCCCTCCAGGCCGATGCAGCAACCTCGACCGGTGTTGACACCCAGTGCGACAAGAGCAAGGACGGCTGCAAAGGCAAAGACGGCTGCAAGGGCAAGAAAGACGCTTGCAAAGGCAAAGACGGCTGCAAAGGTAAGAAAGAAGCTCCCCCAAAGGAGTAACGGTCTTTAACCGTTGAGATGAAAGGCAGCTCCGCAACGGGCTGCCTTTTTTCTTGCCCGACTTAAACAAGGATCAACGTGAAAATTCCCAATCTCGGCCACGGTATCGGGCTACGTGTGGAGCACTACGGTGAGATCCTCGCAGGCAATGCGCGGGACAAGGTGGACTGGTTCGAGATTATCTCCGAGTCCTTTCTGGGACCCGGGGGTCGCCCCCGTTCCGTGCTACGAAAAGTCCAGGAACACCATCCCATTGTGATGCACGGGGTGTCGATGGGTCTCGGCTCGGTCGATTCGCTCAACGAGGACTATCTGAACAAGCTCTCAAGGCTTGCCGATGAGGTAAAGCCTGTTTTCATTTCCGATCACGTCTGTTGGGGTGGATTCGACAGCGCCTACGCGCATGATTTGTTGCCTCTGCCTTTCACCGAGGAAGCGGTCGCGCACGTCGCTGAGCGAATCATGCGCGTTCAAGATCGCCTTGGGCGTCAGCTTCTTATCGAAAATGTCTCGAGCTACATGGCATTCTCGCACTCGACGCTGACCGAGTGGGAGTTTCTGACCGAACTCTGCCGTCGCGCGGATTGCTACCTGCTTTTCGACGTGAACAACGTCTTTGTCAGCGCTCACAACCATAACTTCGATGCGCGTGCCTACATTGATGGCATTCCCGCCGAGCGCGTGGCACAAATTCACCTCGCCGGGCATCGCACCCGCGGCAAGTTGCTGCTCGACACCCACGACCATCCCGTTCGCGACGAGGTCTGGGCTCTTTACGAACGCACGCTGAAACGCACGGGCCCTGTTTCGACGCTCATTGAGTGGGACGACGAGATTCCACCCCTGGCGCGGATCATCGAAGAATCTGAGAAGGCGCGCGCGCGCACCCTCGCCATCCCAAAGCCCGCCCCCGAGATCAGGGTCGTTTCGAGCGCACCGCAAACGCATCACGCCGGATTGCCCTTGCGCGAAATGGAAGAGCGCCTTTGGACCGTCATCAGCGCGCGAGAATCTCTACCGGAGGCGCTGGAGGTCCGTGAGCTCCCCCTGCCCTACCTGACGGACTTTGTTTCCGGCGACGAAAAGCAAGATGCCCTCGGCCGGGTCGACATTTACAATGGCATGTATTTCCTTCGCATCCTCGACTTCATCAAGGATGACTATCCGGCGCTGTTGAAGATCATGGGTGACGATGACTTCTACGATCTCATCGCAGAGTTCATCGAGGCGATGCCCAATCAGAAACCTGAAGGCAAATATTCCGGTGAACTGTTGCCAGTCTTTGTCCGCGGTTGGGCCAACAAGAACGGAGCGCCGGCCTGGTGGTCGGAACTGGCGCGGTTGGAATGGGCGCTGTGTGACGTTTTTGACCTGGAGGACCGAACGTCGTTGACGGTG
>JAYUPZ010000148.1:0-2132 GCA_043759805.1 Myxococcales bacterium
CACAATGCACCAAACCGCAACGACATCACCAGACCTCCGGATAGACTTTGTAGGAAATGAGACGGCATATCAGCCCACCCAATAAGCCAAGTCAAGTCACATTTCGGACTCGCTTGAAAGACTAAGATTGTTTACAAGCTGAACACACACCAGGACGGCAGCCGTAAGCAAAGCGGTTTATGGGTAGATTGCCGTTTGAAGGTTTGTGAATAGAAAGTTAAAAAAGTTCTTACCCCCGGTAACCCACCCCCGGACGATCGGCACGTCCTCTACATGCACCCGATCCCGAGGACAGCTCGCAGAACGGTTGCAGGTCACGTGAAACGAACAAACCTCGAAGACTGGCCGAACGATTATTCGGCTTCGTTGCGGACCCGACAGCCCCTACCAACACGCCCGAACCCATGGCCCTGAATGGCGGCGCCCGTTCGAGCCTTACATTCGTCTGCCGTCGGTCTAAAAACCAAACATGGCTGACGTGAAACTGGTCGGGCTACCTCCGCCCCAACCGCCGCACCAAATCCAAAACCGCTCCCAGGTCTGAACCCGACAACCGCTCGGCGGCGCCGACCAGCTGAGCCAACTCCGCCGTCAATACCTTCCCGGACGTTCCCGGCCGCTTGGCCGGAAGAACTCAACGGTATCGACTCCCAGCGCCTCAGCCAAGGCCGCGACGACCTTGAAAGATGGGGCCCGCTCGCCGCTTTTCGCTCGGTTTCACTGGATCGCGCCGCTGGTTGTTTCCGCCCGCGACCTCGGGATAGTTGGTCGGGACAGGATTCCCTTGGCCCGGTCGAGTCCGGACTTCGCTGTCGCTATTCGTCCACCTGCCCGTCGGAGCCGAGGTCGTCTGGCGAATGCCGCCACGACCCATGGTAGACCGTGGGAGCGAATTGTGTTGCGGTACCCATACCTGAGTCGAGTGACAACCCGCTCACCCCGCTCGAAGGTGCTGCAGTCGCTGCCAACACCTTCTCGTCAATCGCGGCTTCCGTTCTTTCTGCGAATTGAAAGAGTGACCGAGATGCTGCTGCGAGCGGTTTGCATACGTCCGTTGGTAGCCCTGCATCGCGCATAACACGCTTGCAGGTGTCGGCCATGTTTGCGAGGTTTTCCGCTCCTTGCCCGGCCGCGCCAGCAAGGCTGCTTGCAGTTTGAATCGGGTTAGTGAGATCGGGTTGCGTGTTGGTGTTTTTCATAGCGTTCAGCGTTGCTCGTTTGAGTTCGAATCGCGCGAGGTGATTTGTTTCGACAGATTAGAGCGCCAGAAAGGCGATGCCACTTCCGCATTTCTTTTGAAGAAATGGGAAGTGGGACCCCGAGTCCACGCAGTACGGATCCGCAGCACACGCCCCGACTGGAGTTACCCCACTTTCGCGACACTTGCGGTGAACTCGTCGCAGCCGCCTCAAAGGCATTGGTGCAAAGGCACTGCTGCGTGAACCCGTCCAGCCGCATCGCTTCGTCGATTCGTCTTGCAAGTGGCATCAATTGTTCGTGCCAGGTCCGATCGCCGACTGCTTGTAAATCCGCTGCCACGATGCGGATGGCGCGGGTTTTCGGCTCGAACTCGCCCCACCGGTGAGCAGATGAGCACGTCCTAACATGCGGGGCGCGCGATCCGTGTCAGACCCGGTGTTACAGTACGGTCTGGCTCGCAATGTCCTCGGAAACTGTCGGTACGATCATCGGCCTCACACTCGTCGCGGGTGCGGTTGCGTTCGTGTCGTTCATGGCTTGTGCTTGGTTTGCGCGGGGACGCTGGCGGTGGTGATTTCGATTCCGATTCCGATTCGTGTTGGGCTGTGTGCGCTTCGTTTGGTTCGGACGGAGTTGGATGCAGCGATTCCGTTTCCTGACTCCATCGTGAACACCGAGGCCCGCCGCCTGGAAGGTGCGGCGGAGGAAGAGGTTTGCCGTGACCAGAAAACGTGACACTTTTTATCGAGGGGGAGCCGCATGAAAACGTACGTCGTTGACCGGAGCCCCTATCCGGAGTCGCCTTTGGCCGAGTTCGATCTTGAAGGTGACGTGGTGGTCGCAACCTACTTCAGCGGCCCCTTCCAGAAGGAAGTCGAAGCTGGTGTCGTCTACTCAGCCAAGTACGACCGTTCCTTGAGGCCAGAAGATGG
>JAYUPZ010000149.1:0-4638 GCA_043759805.1 Myxococcales bacterium
CATCAAACTGGATGTTCTCGAGATCGATATTCGCCCTCGCAAAACATTCATGAAGGGCATCATTGATTCAGTCGCGTCGGTGGACAAAGTGGTCGACGCGTTCAAAGAGATCGACTGTTTTGAAGAGATATCGAAAGGTGCGATCACCGAGGTCGCGGGTGGTGAAAAGCAATTCACCTTGACCATCAAGTCGAAGTGTCCGTGAGCCAAAGTTCGTGAGCCAAAGTTATTGACGCGAAAGTCACCATGACAAAGCTAAAATTGTTGTTGAATAAACCCTTCGAGAGTATTTCGCGCGAGTGGGGGCGCATGGCGGAACGCGAACGGCGCTTGTTTGTCGTGTTCGCGATGACGTTAGGACTGCTGGTTGTGTTTGTGGGTGGCTATCTCGTTTCAACGGATATTGCCGACACCAACAGCAGGAACGACGATATGCGCGCGGCTTTGAAGGCGATCGCTCGCAATCGGATCGAGTATCTCGAAGCAAAACAAAAGATGAGGGCGATGGAAGTTCGACTTGGCAGTACGACGCCACAGTTGGCCGCCGACATGGAAGCGGCTGCCAAGGAGGTGGGTGTCCAGATTCCCGAGACAAACGAACGAACACCCGCTCCGATTGGTCGGCGGTATTTGGAGCACAACGTCGATGTCAAGCTTCGCCAGGTTGATCTCAAACAGCTGGGAAAATTTCTTTATCGCCTGGAAACCGGTGGCCATCTCATCTACGTCACCCGGCTCAGTGTTCGACGTCGATTTGCAGAACGTGACAAGCTGGATATCGAACTGACCGCCACGTCGATTGAACGGCTTAAGAAAGAGCTTCCCGACCCCGCAAAAAGCGTTCGCGGACGGAAACGAACATGATCAAAAGGCTACGTGAACTCGACCCGAAAGCGTTCGCTCTCTCGGCCCTTCATGGTGCGAGGGGGGTGTTGCTTCCAGTTGGTTTTGGGACCCTGGTTTATCTTGTCTCGCTGGTTTTTATCTTTCCCTACGGACAGATAGGGAATCTCGCAGAAACGATGGCATCGAACGCTGGCTACGATCTTGAGATCGACGACATCGGGCCGACTTTTGGCATCGGTGTCTTGATGAGTGACATCAAACTGAAAACGCGGCCAACCGATGGAACCAAGCCACAACAATTTCTGATCGAAAGTGCACGGGTTACAACAAACCCTCTCACGAATTTATTGGGCGGCATTTCGTATCACGTGGTGGCAGATGCGTTTGGTGGCGAGGTGGATGTGGATGTGGAAGCCAATGCTGAGCTTGGCCAAGGATCGGTCGACATTGAAGATGTAGCACTGGCAAAGCTTCCCGGTGTCGCAGCGGCCATTGGACTGCCCATCAAAGGCAACCTGTCCCTTCTCGGAGACCTGGAGCTTCCCGAATTGAAGATTCGCTCGGCCTCGGGTGAAATTGAAATCGGCTGCAACGGATGTGAACTGGGCGACAATAAGGCCAAATTGAAGGTGCAAGGGCACCCGTTTTTGGCCGCGGGCGTCGTGATTCCGAACATTCGACTTGGCGACCTCAAAGGCAAGATCGTATTCGAGGATGGGGTGGGTCGCATTGATGATCTGAAGTCCAAGGGCCCCGATGGTGAGCTCATCGTTGAAGGCGAAGTCCGACTATCAAGTCCGGCCGGGATGTCACGAATCGATCTCTATGTTCGATTCAAGGTGTCCGATGCGTTGTTAAAACGCGCCGACGCGATTCAGTTGATGCTTCAGGTTGCGGAGGCGGAAGGTAAACGCCCGGACGGTTTCTACGGCCTCCGCTTGCGGGGTTCACTCGATCGTCTTGGAGCGCCACAATGGCTCAAGGAAGCGCCGGTCCGCGCACCCGCTCTACCGAAACGCCCTCGGCCACCGCGCGCCGCTCGAGCCGAAGTCCAGAAAACCTAGTGTGCTACATCCCCATTCTGCGGGCGCGATCGTTAAAAGTTGATCGTGAGATCCCAAGCAGTCTGGCTGCGCCACGGTAATTTCCACCGGACTCTTGCAGCGCATATTTAAAGACCGCGCCTTCGATTTGTGGCCATCGCCTGCCACGCAGCAGCAGGACTCCTTCCGTCGGCGTTCGCAACGGGGCAGCGGTTTCGTCGCTCGCCACTTTGTTCCCGGGCACCGCTAAAGCTTTCTCGCTCCCGCATTGCTGAAGTTCCTCGGCAACAGCGGAAGCCTGCAACGGATTGCCATGCAAGCACAGCGCACGTCGGACGAGGTTGCGCAGCTCGCGCACGTTGCCCGGGTATTCGTAGCACATCAACAACTCGATAACCGTATCCTGGACGTGCTGTTCATCGGAATCCGGCGTTGCATTTTCCAGGCACCATTCTCGGACGAAATGATTTACGAGCAACGGGATGTCGTCCTTGCGCTCTCGCAAAGGCGGCAGACGGATCTCCACGCCTGAAAGTCGGTGATACAAATCCAGCCGGAACTCACCGCGTTGAGCGAGGCTCCGCAGATCGCGATTGGTCATCGCGACGACGCGAGTTTGGGTGCTGATTTCGTTGCGACCGCCAACGCGAAAAAACCGACCTGTTTCAAGGACGCGCAGTAGTTTGGGTTGCATCTCAAGCGGAAGTTCACCGATTTCGTCGAGAATCAGGGTTCCGCCCGAGGTAGCCTCGAACCATCCGATCCGTTTGTCGCCCGCGCCAGTAAACGCACCGCGTTCGTGGCCGAATAGCTCCGATTCAATCAATTCGCGAGGAAGCGCGCCGCAGTTCACGGTGAGGCACGGTCCATCCGGTGTTGGCCCCAGTGCCGCGACGGCTCGACCGAACAATTCCTTGCCCGTTCCACTTTCGCCGAGGACGAGAACGGGGATCCTTGAGGGGGCGACCCGCGCCACGCGATCGAGGGCGGCGCAGTGCGCGGGGTTTCTACCGATGAGGCCGGGGAACGAAACCGAGAAGGGGTGAGGTGAACAGGTGGAGAACGATGCCATGCCGGTTCATCGGCCAGTGCCGTGAACCGGTTTCGCAAGAAACGACCTAGTTCGTACAAACACCGTTCTGACAGGTCGCACCGTTGGTGCAGGCGTTGCCGCAGGCGCCACAATTTGAGTTGTTGTTTGCCAGATTGAGACAGCTGCCGTTGCACTCAGCGAGGCCCGCAGCGCAGGTCGTGCAGCACCGGAACCCGGTTGAGGGATGGCTGTAATTGGCGGCAACCTGAACCTGGTAGAAGTCGCATTCAAGAGCCGACCCGACTCCCGAGAAGAAGCCGCTCAAGTAGTCGCCCCCGCGAAGGGTGTAAATGTTTCGGCCATCGGGGAGCATGCCACCACAATCTTCTGTCCACTCTGAGACGTTTCCGCTCATGTCGAAAGCGACTTGAGATCCACCGGCGGTGTCGAGATCATTCGTCGTGCAATTGACCTTTGAGCCGGTCGCAATCGCCTGCTGGCTGTTGTCGTTGCCATTGCAGGTCTGAGTGGCGTAGCTGCATCCGTAAGGAAACGTGGGCTGGGACGCGCTGCAGCTTCGTCCCGAGGCGCATGCGAGGCCGAACTCGTCATTTGCGGGGGTGATCGCAACGTTACTGGCGCACGCTGTTCGATTCGTACGACAGAGTCGCTTTCCTGCACTGGAGCAGGCTGCCTGCGCCTGGGCGTAGGTCACCGAGGTCCAGGGTTTCTTGTTTGTTGCCGAACAAGCCAGGGTCGAGAGCGTCCCCTGTGAATTGCCAGTGGCGTCGGGGCGGCTCGCCTCGAACTGATAGATATTGTATCCAGCCGCAGAGACGTTCACCACCGAGTCCCGAATACCAAGACAGGGGCCGTTGCCACCACAACGTGTGCCCGTCGGGTCATCCCAGATTTCGTCGGTGCGACCGTCGCAGTCGTTGTCCTTGTTGTCGCAGAGCTCATGTTGGGCCGTCAACGCGGCCGCAGAGTACTGACAGGTTGGGGCTGCTGCCGCGTTTCCCGGTACGCACGCAATGGCGCCGATGCGACGGCATTCGCCGACCCCGGTGTCGGTGCAAGTGGTGCCAACCGTTGGCGCGTGTTCATCGACGGCGGCGTCACAATCATTGTCGAGTCCGTCGCAAAGCGTTTCTTGTGGGACGATAACGTTTGGTGCGGAGGTTTGAACGGTCGCTGGGTAGTTGCAAACCCAGTCTGGCTGAGTCATCCCGACCAATTGAACACACTGCGGGGAGGCGCCTGCACACAGGCCAACCGTACGACAGAAATTTGTTTGTGGCGCCAATAGCGGTGCGGCGTTGGTGTCGGCGGTGTCGGTTAGACCGTCGCAGTCGTTGTCCGCGCCATCGCAAACTTCGGGCCCTGTGGGCGTACATGGGTATTCGCAGCCGTTGCGATCGCTATTGAGATCCACGAAGCCGGTGTGGCAGGGTCCCATTTCGCATCCCCTGTCGACACACAAAGCAACGGCGTTGGTGAATGAACATTGGGTTCCGCATCCACCGCAGAAGCGGGGATCGTTGTCCTTGTCAAAGTCCTCATCGGGTGCGCCATCGCAGTCGTTATCGATGTTGTCGCAGAGTTCGGCTTGCTGTAGCCGGTAGTTCTGACAGGCAAGCTGTCCACCGAGACAGGCAAACTTTCCAAGCTGACAAATGCCCGCACAAGTTCCTGCTGCGGCGTCGCAACCGGTTT